>NZ_AGVX02000012.1 GCF_000239155.1 Actinoalloteichus spitiensis RMV-1378 | reverse complement strand
GATCTGAGCCTTCGGCGGCGGCGGGCAGGTACCGCCCGGACTGGCCGGGATGGACCAGCTGCCGGCCGACTTCGACCCCAACCGCCTGACCTTCGGCAACACCAAGAGCGGCAAGAAAAAGAAGAAGTGATCCCGTGGCGTCCCCGCTGCACCTGAACGGAGTGGTGCTGCCCGAGGGCGAGCACCGGGACCTGTGGATCGTCGACGGCCGGGTGAGCACCGAACCGGTACCCGGCTCGGAGACCATCGCCAGCGGGGCCTACGTGCTGCCCGGCCTGGTCGACGCCCACTGCCACGTGGGGATCGGCCTCGGGGCCCGTCCGGCCGAGCCCGACGAGGTCGTCGACCAGGCGCGCGCCGAACGCGACGCCGGGGTCCTGCTGATCCGCGACTGCGGAGTGCCCGTCGACACCGGCCACCTGCGCGGACGGCAGGACCTGCCCCGCATCCTCCGCGCCGGCCGGCACATCGCCCGGCCCAAGCGGTACCTGCCGGGACTGGGCGTCGACCTCGACGACCCGTCCCTGCTGCCGAAGGCCGTGGCCGAGCAGGTCGAGGCCGGCGACGGCTGGGTGAAACTGGTCGGGGACTGGATCGACCGGTCGGCCGGCGGAGCCTCCGCCGACCTGGCGCCGCTGTGGCCGGACGACGTCCTCGCCGAGGCGATCGGCCTGGCCCACGACGCGGGAGCGCGGGTCACCGCCCACGTGTTCGGGGAGGACGCGCTGCCCGGACTGCTCGGTGCCGGTATCGACTGCGTCGAGCACGGCACCGGCCTCACCGCCGACACCATCGACCTGATGGCCCGCCACGGGGTCGCCCTCGTCCCCACGCTGATCAACATCGAGAACTTCCCCGCCATCGCCGACACGGCGGTGCGCTACCCGCGTTACGCGGCGCACATGCGCGACCTGCACGCCCGGGTCGACGCCACCATCGGCGCCGCCGTCGAGGCCGGGGTCCCGGTCTACGCGGGCACCGACGCCGGCGGTGGCATCGTCCACGGCCGGATCGTCGACGAGATCGAGTCGCTGCACCGGGTGGGCATGAGCCGGGAGGACGCGCTGGCCGCCGCGTGCTGGCGGGCCCGCGCGTGGCTCAACCACCCCACCCTGGAGGACGGTGCCCCGGCGGACCTCGTCGTCTACCGGCACGACCCACGCCGCGATCTGGCGGCGCTGCGCGACCCGGCCCGCATAGTGTTGCGGGGGCGCGTCGTGCGGTGAGCCGGGGAACCGGCTGTCCGGACGTCGCCCGCACCAGTGCACGCCCGCGTCGGGGCGCCGTCGAGTCGTCGAAGGGGAACACGTGGAAGAGCGGGAGCCGGGGTCGGCCACACCGGACGAGCCAGCGCACCGGCGGCCGGACCAGTCCGGGGCGCGGGACACCGGCGACCCCGACGCGTCCGGCCAGCGACCGGAACCGACGCCGAGGACCGGGGGTACCACCCCCGAGGCCCAGGGCACGTCCGCGACCGGGCAGCCGGAACGTCCCCCGGGCACCGACGCCGAGCCTTGCCCCGGGGAAGCGGGAACGCCAACACCGGGTGCCCCGGTTCCCCCGGAGCACGCCCGGGACGAGGCGCCGGGAACCCCAGACCGCGACGACGCGGAGCGGACGCCGCCGGCCGGCTCGGCCCAGCCCGCGACCGGTGACCACGGCACCCGGCCGCCCTCGCCCCCGTACCCCACGGGCACGGCTCCCGGCCCGTCGGTTCCCCCCGGGCCGGGTCCCCACCCAGGTCAGCCGGCGGGTTTCCCGCCCGTTCCGAACCCGTGGCACGGTCAACCGGCCGGCCCGCCGGGGCCGCCCTCGCCCAGCGCGGCCCCCGCCGGTGGCTTCCTCAACCAGTACCAGCCGATGGGGTCGGTGCAGGACGGCCGCGATCCCGCGTTGCACGACCGCTACTGGGAGGCGCAGCTGGAAGCCGGCGCCCGGAACAGCCTGCACTGGGGGTTCCTGGCGTTCTTCGTCGGCTGGGCCGGCTACTACCTGGTGGCCGGGTTGATCGGCGCCATCCTCGCCGGGCAGTTCCAGGAGTTCGACCCGCTGTCCCCGCCCCCGATGGGGCCGCTGCTGCTCGTCTCGCTCATCCCCAACCTGTTCCTGGGGCTCGGTCCGGCGGTGCTGTCCTGGTGGAAGGGGCAGGGGCTGCGCCGCGACTTCGGCATCGTGCCCAAACGCCGCGACTGGAAGGTCGGGCTGCTCACCGGGGGCATCGGTCTCGTCGCGGCCTTCGTCATGACGATCCTGCTCATGTCGGGGTCGTTGGACGAGAACGGCGAGTCCTCCGGGATCAACAACCTCGGCCAGCTCGCCCAGGGACAGGCGGTCTGGATCCTGCTCTTCTCGCTCTTCGTGTTCATCGGCGCTCCGCTCACGGAGGAACTGCTGGTGCGCGGCGCGCTGTGGGGGGCGTTGGAGCAGTACCGGGTCCCCCGGTACGCCATCCTGCTGCTCACGACCTTCGTGTTCGCGTTGATCCACGAGGAACCGGAGCGCACGCCGGTACTGCTCGTCGGAGGGCTCGCCATCGGCATCGCGCGGATGATCACCGGACGGGTCGCGGCCGCGATCATCGCCCACGCCACCTACAACCTGCTGCCCGCCGTCGTCTTCTACGCCCAGTTCAGCGGCTGAGGACCTACCGGCGCTACCCGGCGTGGTCGGCGTGATCACTCCACGAGACCACGCTCCCCGCCCTCTTCGGCGTGCCGCGATCACGACGAGTACGGCTAACCTCGGTGGGGCGGGGAAGCGGAGTGGGGAGATCACAACGTGAACCAGGTCGACGGTGGCGAGGAACCTCGCCGCGCAACGCCCGGCCCCGCCGGGCACGGGCACGCGGCGCCCGACGAGACCGTGACCGGCACCTCCGGCGAGGAACAGGCGCCCAGGCCCACCGGACCGGGGGATGGGGACCGGCGGGACGTGGGCCTGTCCACCGTCGAACCCCAGCCCGCCCCGGCCGGCACCGGCAGCGGGACCCCGGCCCGCACCCACCGCTGGGGCCTGGGGGTGTTCTTCCTCGCCCAACTGGTGTTCCTGCTGTCCTCGGTCTTCCTGGTCGCCCCGCTGGGGCCGATGGACCCGGACTCCTCCCTCCGGGAGACGGTGCTCATCGTGGGCCTGGTGCTGCCCACCCTGCTGGCGGCCGGGGTGGTGCTGGTCGCGACCCGCGTGCGGGGCAACGGCCCTCGCCGCGACCTCGGGCTCGAGTGGTCCTGGGCCGACGTCCGCACCGGCCTGAAGTACGGGGCGCTGTGCATGGGGCTGGCCTACGTGGGCGCCATGTTCTGGTCCCAGTGGGTGGGGGAGGAGAACGCGAACTCCGCCGTGGGCTCGCTGGTCGAGGGCCTCCAGCTGTCCCCCTGGCTGGCGGTCCTGCTGTTCCTCCACGTCTTCCTCATCGCCCCGACCTGCGAGGAGCTGATCTTCCGAGGGGCGCTGTGGGGAGCCATGGAACGGCTCCGGTGGAGCAGGTGGACCGTGTTCGTGTCCAGCACGGCGATCTTCGCCGTGGCCCACCTCGAACCGGAACGCACCCCGCTGCTCCTGCTCATCGGCATCCCGATCGCGCTCGCTCGCCTGTACACCGGGCGGCTGCTGGCCAGCATCGTCGCCCACCAGATGAACAACCTGCTCGGCGCGGTGGGGCTGCTGCTGATGGCCCTCGGCGTGATCCCTCCGTGACGAGGCGTGCGCGGATGGGGCTCCTCGTGCTGGTGGAAGCGGTGGGCGTCGTACCGGCGCCGAGAGGTCGGTTCGGCTCCCGAGGGGGCATCTGGCAGAATGGCTCGCTGTCCGTCGCTGTCGGGCCCTCTCACCGTGCAGCGGCTACCCACAACGTCCGAGCGCTCGGACCCGTTGCCCCACTCGGGCCACGGGCGCTCATCCATGAGCAGACGAGAGCTTGAGGAGCAACTCACCCGTGGCCGTCAAGATCAAGTTGATGCGGCTCGGCAAGATCCGCGCCCCGCACTACCGGATCGTCGTCGCCGACGCCAGGACCCGCCGTGATGGCAAGGCCATCGAGACGATCGGCAAGTACCACCCCACCCGCGAGCCCAGCTTCATCGAGGTGGACTCCGAGCGCGCCCAGTACTGGCTGGGTGTCGGCGCGCAGCCGACGCAGCCCGTGCAGCGGCTCCTGGAGCTGACCGGCGACTGGCAGAAGTTCAAGGGCCTCCCCGTTCCGGAGGGCGCCCTGAAGCAGGCCGAGCCGAAGCCGGACAAGCAGGCGCTGTTCAACGCCGCGCTGGCCGCCGCGGGCGAGGAGCCGGTGACCGAGGCCACGACGCCGAAGAAGAAGGCGGCGAAGAAGAGCGACAAGGCCGACGCGTCCGAGGCCGAGGGCGAGAAGAACGAGGGCGGCCAGGAGTGAGTGTCCTGGCGGACGCCCTGGAGCATCTCGTCAGGGGCATCGTGGCGAACCCGGACGATGTCCGGGTCCAGCTCATCACCACCCGGCGCGGCCGCACCCTCGAGGTGCACGTGCATCCCGACGACCTGGGCAAGGTCATCGGACGTGGTGGTCGCACCGCGACCGCCCTGCGGACCGTGATGGCCGGCATCGGTGGCCGTGGTCTGCGGGTCGACGTGGTCGACACCGACAGGTGAGCGTGGTGCGGCAGTGGTGAACACCGCCAGGCCTGGGGAGTCCGCCCTCCTCGTCGGTCGGGTCGTCCGCCCGCACGGCGTCCGTGGGGAGCTGGTCGTCGAGGTGCGGACCGACTCCCCCGAGGAGCGGTTCGCCGTCGGCGCGGCGCTCGACGGGCGTCTGCGCGACGGCAGCACTCGGACCTTCACGGTGACAGCCGCCCGGAACCATTCCGGGCGGCTGCTGCTCACCCTCGACGGTGTCGCGGGACGGGACGCGGCGGAGGAGCTGCGCGGCACCCTGCTCACCGTGGACCGGGAGGCGCTGCCCCCGACCGACGATCCGGACGAGTACTACGACCACCAGCTGGAGGGCCTGCGGGCCGAGTTGCCCGACGGCACCGAGATCGGCCGCGTCGTCGAGGTGGTCCACGGCGCCGGTTCCGACCTGCTCTCGATCCAGGTGCCCGAGCGGGCCGACCGCGTCCTCGTCCCCTTCGTCCAGGCGATCGTGACGGAGGTCCACCTCGCCGAGGGGCGGCTGGTCGTGGACCCGCCCGAGGGACTGCTCGACGAGACCTGATGCCGGGGCGGCCGCGACGACCCCGGCCGGGACCGGCCCGGCGAGGCGGTCACCCGCTCCTCCCCGTGCCCGGCGGGTCGGGTCCGGACCCGGTGACCGCATCCACCCCGTGAACGTTGAGGGAGCGCCGTGCGCATCGACGTGATCACCATCTTCCCCGAGTACCTGGCGCCCCTGCGCGCGGCGCTGCTCGGCAAGGCCATCGACCGTGGTCTGGTGGAGATCGGCGTGCACGACCTCAGGGCCTGGACCCACGACGTGCACCGCACCGTGGACGACAGCCCCTACGGCGGCGGGCCCGGCATGGTGATGAAACCCGACGTCTGGGGCGAGGCCCTCGACGCGGTCTGCCCGCCCTCGGACTCCGAGGAGCCGGGGGGCGCGCCACCCGTCCTGGTGGTTCCCACCCCGGCGGGACGCCGGTTCGACCAGGCCCTGGCCCGTGAGCTCGCCGAGGAACCGAGGGTGGTCTTCGCCTGCGGGCGGTACGAGGGGATCGACCAGCGGGTGGTCGAGGAGGCGGCGGAGCGGATGCGCGTCCTCGAGGTGTCCATCGGCGACTACGTGCTGGTCGGCGGGGAGGTGGCCACCCTGGTCATGGTCGAGGCGGTGGCGCGGCTGATCCCCGGTGTGCTGGGCAACCCCGTCTCGGCCTCCGAGGACTCGTTCTCGGACGGCCTGCTGGAGGGGCCCTGCTACACCCGTCCCGAGGTGTGGCGGGGCAGGGCGGTGCCCGAGGTCCTGCGGTCCGGCAACCACGCGGCGGTGGACCGGTGGCGGCGGGACCGGGCGCTGGAGCGGACCCTCCGCCAGCGGCCCGACTTGCTCGCCGCCCTGCCGGAGGAGGCGCTGTCCCGTGCCGATCGCGCGTTCCTCGCCACGCTGGAGGAGGAGTCCCCGCAGGTCGGGGCCGATGACGGCGGCGCGGGAGCCGGCCCGGTTTCCTGAGGCGATGCCGCCCGTGGCACACTGGGTGGGTTGCTGCAACCGGCCGACCAGCCGGCGCGCACCACAGACCACTCCGACGGCGAGCCCAGGCTGTGCCGACAGCGCGCGGCCGCGCCCCGCGGAGAGACGAAAGACCCGAGTGAATGGTGAGGACGGACCACCGATGAACACCCTGGACGCTCTGGACGCTCAGTCGCTGCGTTCCGACATTCCCGCCTTCCGGCCTGGGGACACGCTCAAGGTTCACGTCCGCGTCATCGAGGGCTCTCGGGAGCGCGTGCAGGTGTTCCAGGGCGCCGTCATCCGGCGCCAGGGCGGCGGCATCCGCGAGACCTTCACCGTGCGTAAGGTTTCCTTCGGCGTCGGCGTCGAGCGGACCTTCCCGGTGCACTCCCCGAACATCGCCAAGATCGAGGTGGCGACCAGGGGTGACGTGCGGCGCGCCAAGCTGTACTACCTGCGTGAACTCCGGGGCAAGGCCGCCAAGATCAAGGAAAAGCGCGAAACGCCGACGGCCTCCTGAGTCCCTTGTGGATCACGTAGCGTAGTCTGAGGCGGTGGCGGACTTCGTGCCCTCGAACACACCCCAGGGCGATCCAGACCAGCCCAAGCCCGACCCCGCGCCTCGGCCCGGCTCCGAGCAGGGCCCGCCGTCCGACGGCGGGCGACATAGCTCGGAGCCGGTGAGCGACGAGGCCGGCCCGGGTGACGGGGACGGTGCGGGCAAGAAGGAGCAGAAGAAGGGCTCCTTCTGGCGCGAGCTGGTCGTCCTGGTGGGCATCGCCGTGGTGCTGACCGTCGTCATCCAGGCCTTCATCGCCCGCGTCTACGTGATCCCCTCGCAGTCGATGGAGGAAACCCTCCACGGTTGCCACGGCTGCACCAACGACCGGGTGCTGGTGGACAAGGTGACCTACCGGTTCACCGACCCGAGTCCTGGTGACGTGGTGGTCTTCCGGGGCCCGGCGAGCTGGACCGAGAACGAGATCCCCCCGCAGCGGTCCGAGAACCCGGTCGTGAGCTTCTTCCAGTCCATCGGTGGGCTGGTCGGCATGGCTCCGCCGGACAACCGCGAGTTCGTCAAGCGGGTGATCGCCACCGGCGGCCAGACCGTCGAGTGCTGTGACGAGCGGAACCGCGTGCTCGTCGACGGGGAGCCGCTGGACGAGAGCTACGTCTACTGGCAGCCGAACCGGGGTAACACCCAGGAGGAGTTCGGCCCGGTCACCGTGCCCGCCGACCACCTCTGGATGATGGGCGACAACCGCAACAACTCCCTGGACTCGCGAGTGCAGGGCGGCGGTGGTGAGCGGGGTGCGGTGCCGGTGGACGACGTGATCGGCAAGGCCCGGTTCATCGTGCTCCCCCCGCAGCGTTGGCAGGGCATCGGTGATGACGATCCGCAGCAGGCGGGGCAGGCCCTGAGCGCGCCCGCGTGGCATGGCGCCATCCCCGCCGGGCTCGGCCTCGCCGCCGCCTTCCCCACGCTGTGGATCGGACGGCGGGTGCTCTCGCTGCGTCGGCGGGACGACTGACGGCTGGGACTGGCATGGTGGTCCCCGAACCAGGGTTACCGCGGCCGCCGAGGGCGGTGGTCCGGCGGAGTCTCGGCAACTGGGCGTTGCAGTCCGCGCTCGACCGGCGCGGGCTGGGTCCGGTGGCCGGGGTGGACGAGGCCGGTCGCGGGGCCTGTGCCGGTCCACTGGTGATCGCGGCCTGCGTCCTCCGGCCCAGGGACTCGGAACGCCTGCCCGGGCTGACCGACTCCAAGCTGCTGACCGCCCTGGCCCGTGAACGGCTCTACGACCAGGTGGTCGACCGCGCGGTCGCGTTCTCGGTGGTCTCGGTGCCGGCGGCCGAGGTCGACGCCCTGGGGGTGCACGTCGCCAACCTCGAGGGCATGCGCCGGGCGGTGGCACGGCTCGAGGTGCATCCCGGCTACGTGCTCACCGACGGGTTCCGGGTGCCCGGTCTGACCGCGCCGAACCTCGCGGTGGTCAAGGGTGACCTGGTCGCCGCGTGCGTGGCCGCGGCCTCGGTGCTCGCCAAGGTCACCAGGGATCGGGCGATGGCGCGGATGGACCAGCGGTATCCCGGGTACGGTTTCGCCGTGCACAAGGGCTACTGCACGGCGGACCACGCCGAGGCCCTGAGGGAGTACGGTCCGTGCGCGGAGCACCGCTTCTCCTACTCCAACGTTCGGGAGGCTGCCGGGCACCAGGTGACGAGCAGCCGAACGTCGCCGGTCGGAGGGGGTGCGCCAGAGCCCGTGGCGATCAGCTGATGGTCGCCGCTCGTGTTGAGGAAGAGTGTCGTGGACAATGAGGCCCGCATCACCGGTGCTTCGGCGGTAGGGAGGGTTCGGACTCGATGAGTTCCGAGGATCTCGAGAAGTACGAGACCGAAATGGAGCTGCAGCTCTACCGGGAGTACCGCGACATCGTCGGTCAGTTCTCGTACGTGGTGGAGACGGAGCGGCGGTTCTACCTGGCCAACGCCGTGGACGTCCAGGTGCGCAACTCGGAGGGCGAGGTCTACTTCGAGGTGCGGATGTCGGATGCCTGGGTGTGGGACATGTACCGGCCAGCCCGGTTCGTGAAGAACGTCCGGGTGATCACGTTCAAGGACGTCAACGTCGAGGAACTCGACAAGCCCGAACTGCGGCTACCGGAGAACGGCCCCTTCTCGTCCGGCTGAGGCCCGTCCACCCGGACGCGGCGGAGAAGCTCGTCGCCCGGGCGACGCCGGGCGGGGAGGCGCCAGGTCGAGTGCGGGGGACGGGGGAAGCTACCCGCGTCCCCCGCCTGCCAGGCGGTCAACGTCCTGCCCGCCCGGACGACGCGGAAGCGAAGCACGGTCGAGTGCGACCGCCTCGCCTCTCCCGCCGTGAGCGTCAGGCGTGCGGGGCCGTCGAGCCCGAGGCACCGGCGGCCGCTTTCGCCGATCACGTCGAGGGATCGTGCGAGTCGGCTGGTCAGACGGGGGCCGACTTGGGATGGTGGATCAGGTGCAGCCCCACGTCCCTTCGCCCGCCGCGCGGAGCACCGAACCCCCCGGCGGGGAGGAAGCACCACGGACACCGGTCCCGGCCGGTGTTGCCTCCCTTCCCCACATCGACGAGGAGTCGACCGAGCACGTCGAGGCCGATCCAGCCGAGGTCGAGGAGGCGGGAACCGCCTCCTCGACGGCCACCGAGCGACTGCTGGCCGACTACCGGCGGCACCTGAGCGCGGAACGGAACCTTTCGGCGCACACCGTCCGCGCCTACCTGGGCGACCTGCGGAGCCTGTTCGCCCAGCTCCCCGGAGCCCCCGACGCCGTTCCGCTCGACCCGCTCCCCCTGGACCTCACCCTGTTGCGGTCCTGGCTGGCCACGGCGCACGCCGAGGGGGTCAGCAGGAGCACCCTCGCCCGCCGAGCCGCCGCCGCCCGGGCCTTCACCGCGTGGGCTACCCGGCGCGGCTTCCTCACGTCCGACCCAGGGCCTCGGCTGCGCGCCCCCCGGGTACGGCGGGCGCTCCCCCCGGTCCTGCGCCCCGACCAGGTGGCGACCGCCCTCGGCGCGGCGGAGCGGGCCACGGCGGACGGGGACCCGGTGGCGCTGCGTGATCACGCCGTGGTCGAGCTGCTGTACGCGACCGGGGTCCGGGTGGCGGAACTCTGCGCGCTGGACGTGGACGACGTACGGCGTGAGGATCGCGTCCTGGTGGTGCGGGGGAAGGGCGACCGGGAGCGGGCCGTACCGTTCGGTGTTCCCGCCGACCGCGCGTTGACGGCATGGCTCGAACGAGGAAGACAGGGGCTGACCAGGCCGGATTCGCCGCCAGCTGTCTTTCTCGGGGTGCGAGGCGGCCGTCTCGGCGCCCGGGCGGCGCGCCGGATCGCGCACGAGGCCGCCGCCGCCGCTCCCGGCGCTCCGGACGTGGGGCCGCACGGCTTCCGGCACTCCGCGGCTACCCACCTCCTCGAAGGCGGGGCTGACCTCCGCAGCGTACAGGAGTTGCTCGGTCACGCTACGCTCGCAACAACCCAGTTCTACACACACGTCACCGTCGAACGGCTAAAGGCAATCCATGACCGAACCCACCCCCGTTCCTGACGATGTTGGGGGAGGTTCCCGTACGGCCATCGCGCGTCACCAGCAGGAGCATGGCGCCACGGCCGGTGGCGACCGCGCCATCCGCTCAGCTCGGTCGGGGACTGCTCCAGCGACACCCTCACAGCCAACCCAAGCCACCCCGGGGGGGTACCGCTCCCGCGTCACGCGGCGTGACGCCCCGTCCTCGGGTGACCCGCGCAGCGCCGACGAGGTGGAGGCGGGCATCGTCGCGCTCTGGCGCTCCTACGGTGGGGCGCGGCAGCAGGCGCTCCGCGACCGGCTGGTGCTGCACTACGCGCCGCTCGTCAAGTACGTCGCTGGCCGGGTCGGTACCGGGCTGCCGGCCCACGTCGACGTCGCCGACCTCGTGCAGTCCGGAATCTTCGGCCTGGTCGACGCCATCGAGAAGTTCGAACCCGAACGGGGCCTGAAGTTCGAGACCTACGCGATGCAACGCATCCGGGGGGCGATCCTGGACGACCTGCGCGCCCAGGACTGGGTGCCCCGGTCCGTCCGCAGCCGCGCCAGGGACCTGGAACGAGCCCAGGAACGCCTCGAGGCCCGGTTGCAGCGCACCGCCTCCGACGGCGAACTCGCCGAGGAGCTGGGGATCGGGATCTCGGAGTTGCGGGACCTCTTCGCGCAGGTCCAGCTCACCAGCGTCGTCGCCCTCGACGAACTCATCGCCGCGGGGCGGGGCAGTGCCTCCCTCGCCGAAACCCTCCCCGACGAACGCGCCGAGGACCCGGTCGCGAACCTGATCGACGGGGACAGCCGCCGCCAGCTCGCCGCGGCCATCGCACAGCTCACCGAGCGGGACCGCATCGTGGTCACCCTGTACTACTTCGAGAACCTCACCCTCGCCGAGATCGGGCGAGTCCTGGGCGTCACCGAGTCCCGGGTCTGCCAACTGCACACCCGGGCCGTGCTGCGGCTGCGCACGCGGTTGACCGGGCAGTCCTGACCCCACGGGCGGGTGGGTGGTCCCGGAGGGGCCACCCACCACCGCCGGGGACGACGCCTCCCAGGGCAGCAGCCGCACCCGCCGGCCGGGCAGCAGGGTGAGCGGGTCGACGTACTCCCCGTCGACGAGCGCTCCCCAGTGCAGGCACGCCACCGCCGCGCAACCGGGGTGGGCACCGTCGACCCAGCCCAGCAGCGTCCCACCCGCGACGGGTTGTCCCACCCGAACGGCGGCGCGCACCGGTTCGTAGGTGGTGCGGAGACCGCCAGGGTGGTCGACGGAGACCACGGGGCGGCCACCGACCGGGCCGGCGAAGCGCACCACCCCGTCGGCGGCGGCCAGCACCGGCCCACCGGGGACGGCGCTGAGGTCGACCCCGCGGTGACCTGCGCCGTAGGGGGTGAGCGGCCTCCGGAACAGGCGGAGTACCTCGGCTCCACCGACAGGGGAGTGGGTCACCCCCGGCGGGGTGACGGTCGCCCGGTCGGGCGCAGGAACCGGGGCCCGGTGGGAACCGGAGCCCAGCGGCCCCGGCGGGGGCGGCGGCTCCCACCGCCAACCCGCCTGGGACGTCGTCGGCTCGAACACCCAGGCGCGCGCGGCGGGCGCGGGTACCGACGCGGACACCGCCAGCGCGGGAACGGCGAGCCAGGCCAGGGAGCGGGGGAGCGGACCGGAGGGCCGACGGGTGCGGATCATGTCCCGATCGTCCGGCGCCGGTGGCCGACCGACCAGCCGCGCACCCGAGGGCTGTGGACAACTCGGCGCTGGGGATCGTCAGCGATCCGGGCGGATCCCGACCACCGGGGATCTTGCCGCAGGTCGTACACTGAGTGGTGCGGGCTGACACTGTGCGGTCCGACTTCGCGTGATCGCGCGCGTCGGCCGGGTTCTCCGGGCGGCACGGCATCCGGTGGTCCCGACCTCACCCTACGGGGTGGTCGGGCTCGGGTGGCGGCGCGACACCAGGACAGCGGGTCAACCATCCGCTGTGACAACCACCAGCGCGCCCCGGCGCGCCCGAGAACACGAGGTGCTAACCGGCCATGGCCGTCGTCACCATGAAGCAGCTGCTCGACAGCGGCGTGCACTTCGGGCACCAGACCCGTCGTTGGAACCCGAAGATGAAGCGCTACATCTTCACCGAGCGCAACGGCATCTACATCATCGACCTCCAGCAGACGCTGACCTACATCGACCGGGCCTTCGAGTTCATCAGGGAGACCGTCGCCCACGGCGGCACCATCCTGTTCGTCGGCACGAAGAAGCAGGCGCAGGAGGCCATCTCCGAGCAGGCCCTGCGCGTGGGGATGCCCTACGTCAACCAGCGCTGGCTGGGCGGCATGCTCACCAACTTCTCCACGGTGCACAAGCGTCTCCAGCGGCTCAAGGAGCTGGAGTCCATGGAGCAGACCGGGGGCTTCGAGGGTCGCACCAAGAAGGAGATCCTCATGCTGACCCGGGAGAAGGACAAGCTGGAGCGGACCCTCGGCGGTATCCGCGACATGGCCAAGGTCCCCAGCGCCGTCTGGATCGTCGACACGAAGAAGGAGCACATCGCCGTCGGTGAGGCCCGGAAGCTGGGCATCCCGGTGGTCGCGGTGCTCGACACCAACTGCGACCCCGACGAGGTCGACTACCCGATCCCGGGCAACGACGACGCCATCCGGTCCGCGGCGCTGCTGACCAGGGTCGTGGCCGACGGTGTCGCGCAGGGCCTGATGGCCCGCTCCGGCCGTGGCAACGCGCCGGAGGGCCAGGAGAAGCCGGAGCCCGGCGTCGCCACCGACGAGCCGCTGGCCGAGTGGGAGCAGGAGCTGCTCGCCGGTGCCGCCAGCGAGGGCGAGAAGCAGGGCAGCGAGCAGCCGGCCCAGGCCTGATCGCAGCCGGACCGTCAACGCCGCCCGGGCGGCGACACGCGTCGGACGCGAGCGGTTCCGCCGCTCCGCCACCGTCAGCACGGGGCACCCGCGACCACGGCGGGTGCCCCGTTCCCCGGGGTCACCAGGACACTCACCCGCGCCGCGCGGTGCCGGACAGCGGGTACGCAACGACGAGAAGGACTGACGACGCACATGGCGAACTACACCGCCGCCGACGTCAAGCGGCTTCGTGAGCTCACCGGCTCCGGCATGATGGACTGCAAGAAGGCGCTGGAGGAGTCCGCCGGCGACCTGGAGAAGGCCGTCGAGCTGCTCCGCATCAAGGGCGCCAAGGACGTGGGCAAGCGTGCCGAGCGCACCACGGCCAACGGCCTGGTCGCCGCTGACGGTGGCGTGATGGTCGAGCTGAACTCCGAGACGGACTTCGTCGCGAAGAACGCCGAGTTCCAGGAGCTGGCCGCGAAGGTCGTCCAGGCCGCCAAGGAGACCCGCCCGGCGGACGTCGCCGCGCTGAACGCCGCCTCCGTGGGCGACAAGACGGTCGCGGACGCCGTGCAGGAGCTCTCCGCCAAGATCGGCGAGAAGCTCGAGGTCTCCAAGGTCGCGGTGTTCGACGGCCAGGTCGCCGTCTACCTGCACCGCCGGGCCGCCGACCTGCCGCCGGCCGTGGGCGTGCTGGTCGAGTACACCGGGTCGAACGAGGACGCCGCCAAGGCAGCCGCCATGCAGGTCGCGGCGATGCGCGCCAAGTACCTGACCCGGGACGAGGTTCCCGCCGACATCGTCGCCAACGAGCGGCGCATCGCCGAGGAGACCGCCCGCGAGGAGGGCAAGCCCGAGCAGGCGCTGCCCAAGATCATCGAGGGCCGGGTCAACGGCTTCTACAAGGACGTCGTCCTGCTGGAGCAGGCCTCGGTCCAGGAGTCCAAGAAGACCGTGAAGGCGGTGCTCGACGAGGCCGGTGTGACGATCACCCGCTTCGCGCGCTTCGAGGTCGGCGCTTCCTGACCCGCACCACCCTGGGCACGGAATCCCGGAGAACCCGGGGTTCCGTGCTCAGCTCTGCCAGGCCCTGGTAACACCCCGCCCACCCGTGAGGAGAAGAGGTCCGGTGTCCGACCCGCAGATCGACGACGACCATCCCGGTTACCGCCGGGTGATGCTCAAACTCGGCGGTGAGATGTTCGGTGGTGGCGCGGTGGGCGTCGACCCCGACGTGGTCCAGACGGTGGCCCGGCAGATCACCGAGGTCGTCCGCACCGGTGTTCAGGTGAGCGTCGTGATCGGCGGCGGCAACTTCTTCCGGGGAGCGGAGCTCCAGCAGCGGGGGATGGACCGCGACCGGGCCGACTACATGGCCATGCTGGGTACGGTCATGAACTGCCTCGCGCTCCAGGACTTCCTGGAGAAGCAGGGCATCGACACCCGGGTGCAGACCGCGATCACCATGGGGCAGGTCGCCGAGGCCTACATCCCCCGCCGCGCCGAACGGCACCTGGAGAAGGGCCGGGTGGTGATCTTCGCCGCCGGCGTCGGGATGCCGTACTTCTCCACCGACACCGCCGCCGCCCAGCGCGCGTTGGAGATCGGTTGTGAGGTGGTGCTGATGGCCAAGGCCGTCGACGGCGTCTACACGGCGGACCCGAGGAAGGACCCGACCGCCACCATGTACCACCACATCTCCCACCGCGAGGTGCTGGAGCGTGGTCTGAAGGTCGCGGACGCCACCGCGTTCAGCCTGTGCATGGACAACAACATGCCGATCCTGGTGTTCAACCTCCTCACGGAGGGCAACATCGCCAGGGCCGTGCGCGGTGAGAAGATCGGCACGCTGGTCTCCACACCCTGACGAGCGCGCCCCCTCGGGGTCGTGCTGAGATCTACGAAGAGGCTGTCCCCGAGCCCTGTGCGGTCGGGCAGCGGTTGTGAGACAGGGCTCTGACCAGCATCAGCCAACCGGCGGCAAGCGAAGGAGCAGTCGTGATCGACGAGGCCCTCCTCGATGGCGAGGAGAAGATGGAAAAGGCGGTGTCCGTCGCCAAGGACGAGCTCGCCACCATTCGCACGGGTCGCGCGACCCCGGTGATGTTCAACGGCATCAGCGTCGACTACTACGGCGCGATGACGCCGATCAACCAGGTCGCCAGCATCAGCATCCCCGAGGCGCGACTCGCGGTGATCAAGCCCTACGACCCCAGTCAGCTGCGCGTCGTGGAGAAGGCCATCCGGGACTCCGACCTGGGCGTGAACCCCAGCAACGACGGCACCATCATCCGCGTGGTCATCCCCCAGCTCTCCGAGGAGCGCCGGCGGGACCTGGTGAAGGTCGCCAAGCAGAAGGGTGAGGACGCCCGCGTCACCATCCGCAACATCCGGCGGAAGGTCAAGGACGAGATCGACCGGATCGTCAAGGACGGCGAGGCCGGCGAGGACGAGGGCTCCCGCGCGGAGAAGGAACTCCAGAACCTGACCGACAAGTACGTCGCCAGCGTGGATGACCTCGTCAAGCACAAGGAAACCGAGCTGCTGGAGGTATAGGGCTCTCCATGATGGCGGCCGGTGACCACGACGCACCTGGTGTTGACGGGGAAACCGGTCACCACCAGCACACATCCACCCCTCCGGGCACGGCGGTGACCGGGGGGGCCGTCTCCCGCGCGGGGCGGAACCTCCCGGCCGCCATCGCGGTCGGGTTGGGACTCGGGGCGTTGCTGCTGGCCGCCCTGCTCTTCTGGCGACACCTGTTCGTGGCCATCGTGGCCGTGGCGGTCGCCGTTTCCACGATCGAGCTGCACCGGACCCTCGGCCGCGCGGCCGGGGTCCGGCTGGCGTTGGCCCCGCTGCTGGCGGGCGGCCAGGCGATGATCTGGCTCTCCTGGCCGTTCGGCACCGTCGGGGTCCTCGCCGCCTTCGCGATGACGGTGGTCGCCTGCCTCCTCTGGCGGTTCCGGGGCGGCGCTGACGGGTACCTCCGGGACACCTCGGCGTCGGTGTTCGTGGCCGCCTACGTTCCGCTCTTCGCCTCCTTCGCGGCCCTGCTGGTGCTCTCGCCGGACGGCGCGGCCCGCACCCTCGCGTTCCTGCTCGCCGTCGTGTGCTCGGACACCGGCGGGTACGTGGCGGGTGTGCTCTTCGGCCGCCACCCGATGGCCCCGTCGATCAGCCCGAAGAAGTCCTGGGAGGGCTTCGCCGGCTCCCTGCTGGCCGGGCTGGCCGCCGGTGTGGGCAGCTTCGTGTTCCTGTTGGACGGCAGCTGGTGGCAGGGGGCGGTCTTCGGGGTGGCCCTCGTGGTCACCGCCACGACGGGTGACCTGATCGAGTCGCTCGTCAAGCGGGACGTCGGCGTCAAGGACATGGGCTCCCTGCTTCCCGGGCACGGCGGCATCATGGACCGGATGGACTCCCTGCTGCCCTCCGCCGTCGTCTCCTGGCTGCTGCTCACCGTTTTCCTGCCGCTCGCGTGAGCGGTCCCGGACACCGGTTCTCGGGCCTGGCCCGGGCGGTCGCGGAGCTGGCGGGGCGGCGGGAGCGGCGAGCCGGCGGTGTCCTGCCCAGCCCGAACATCTGGAACTGGCCGGAGCTCTAC
>NZ_AGVX02000013.1 GCF_000239155.1 Actinoalloteichus spitiensis RMV-1378 | reverse complement strand
ACCCCGCCGCCGGCGCCGGGCCGGTTCGCCCGCCGGAGCCGTCCCTGCGACCAGGGGAGCGGCCCCCCATCGACCCCGACGCGACCTGAGCCTGCGGGAACCCCGGCGCGGCAGCGGGCCATCCGCCACGAGGGTGGTCGGGGCCGCCCGAGAGCGGCCCCGACCCAACTTCGCCCGATCGGCTCAGCGGGTGCTCCGCTCGGCTGGATCCGAGCGCCGGACAGGCGTCACCGACAGCATCTGGCCGGCGAGACCGCGCGCACGAACCGAGAGCCGCTTGGCGACGTCGAGCAACACCTGCGCGGCGGGGGCGGTGGGCTCGGCGAGCACCAGCGGGGTGCCGGCGTCGCCGTTCTCCCGCAGGCGCTGGTCCAGCGGTACCTGGCCCAGCAGCGGGACCTCGGCCCCGGCCGACCGGGAGAGCGAGTCCGCCACCAGCTGGCCGCCGCCACTGCCGAACAGCTCCATGCGCTGACCGTCGGGCAGTTCGAGCCACGACATGTTCTCGACCACTCCCGCGATGCGCTGCCGCGTCTGCATGGCGATCGCACCGGCGCGTTCGGCCACCTCGGCGGCGGCCTGCTGCGGCGTCGTCACGACCAGGATCTCGGCGTTGGGGATGAGCTGGGCGACGGAGATGGCGATGTCGCCGGTGCCGGGCGGGAGGTCGAGCAGCAGGATGTCCAGATCGCCCCAGAAGACGTCGGCCAGGAACTGCTGGAGGGCGCGGTGGAGCATGGGCCCCCGCCACACCACCGGGGAGTTCCCCGGGGTGAACATGCCGATGGAGATGACCTTCACGCCGTGCGCCTGCGGCGGCATGATCATCGACTCGACCTTGGTGGGCTTGCCGGCTGCTCCCAGCATCCTCGGGACCGAGTGCCCGTAGATGTCGGCGTCGACGACCCCGACCGAGAGGCCCCGCGCGGCCAGCGCGGCGGCGAGGTTGACCGTCACGCTGGACTTCCCGACGCCCCCCTTTCCGGAGGCCACGCAGTAGACCCTGGTGAGGGAGCCCGGTTCGGCGAAGGGGATCTTCGGTTCCGCCGAGTCGCCCCGCAACGTCCTGCGCAGTTCGGAGCGCTGCTCGTCGCTCATCACGTCCAGTTCGACGCGCACCTCGGAGACGCCGGGGAGCGCCTCGACGGCGGCGCGGACGTCCCGGGTGATCCGGTCGCGCATGGGGCACCCGGCGACCGTCAGGTAGATGCCGACATCCACCACGCCGTCCTCACCGACGGTGATGTCCTTCACCATCCCGATCTCGGTGATGGGCCGGTGGATCTCCGGGTCCTCGACCCGCGACAGCGCCTCGCGCACCGTCTCCGGCGAGAGTGCGGTGTCAGCCGGCTGGGCAGGAGTCACTTGCGAACACCGGGCCTTTCGTCGTTGATGAGGCTGCTGGACCTTGCTGCGGCCTCCATGCTACGGCTCGGTCCACCGCCGGAACCGGTCCCGCCCGCCCTTCCCCGGGTGGCCGTACCCGGCCGAACGCGGAGAGTCATCATTTCCGGGGGGCACTGTGCGCACGGTCGCGCGCGTTCCGTAACATCGATCTCGTGTCGGATACCGTTCTCGGCCGATTACCCAACGGAGACGAGATCGCGGCTTGGCGCAGCTTCCTCCGGGCACACGCCCGCGTCACGCGGTGCCTGGAGGCCGACCTCATCGCCAAGCAGCGGCTCTCCCTGGCGGCCTACGACGTGCTCGTCCATCTTGCTGAGGCTCCCGAACAACGGCTCAGAATGACCGAACTGGCGGATGCGGTGCTGCTGTCCAGGTCGGGTGTCACCCGACTCGTCGACAGGCTGGAGCGTGTCGGGCTGGTGCGCAGGGTCAGAGTCGACACGGACGGTCGCGGCGTGATGGCGGTACTCACGAAACAGGGCAAGGACCGCCTGCGCATGGCGGTCTCCACTCACCTGGCTGGTGTCAGCCAGTACTTCACCTCGGTGTTGCCCGGGGAGGAACTCGGGTCCCTCGCGGACACCTGCGCCAAGTTGGCCGACGGCCAGGTCCCCCGGGCCGCCAGCCAACGGGCTCAGGCCTGACGCGGGTGGACCTGCCCGTCGAGAGCCGGGGTCGCCCTCACCCCGAGGGCCTCCTCGGCTCCGCCGGTCCCGCCGGGCTCGGGGACGAGGCGGTAGACCTCCGACCACGCGGGCTGCCGGTTGCGCCGGGCGGCCGTGAGCGCGGCGAGGGCGTCCTCGTCCGGCGTGACCAACCGGGCGCGCGCCCGCAGCTCCAGCAGGTGTGAACGGGTGCTCGGCGACCGCACGGTCACCTGGCAGACGCCGTCGTCGGTGAGGCCGGGCACCTGCTGTTCCCCGGGCCCGACCGCCACCCACAGCGCGCCTGCCCGCCACACGGTCCACACCAGCCTCGCGGGCCGGTTCGCGGGAGCCACCCACACCGCCCCGCCCTTGCGGAGGGCGAGATCTAGAGTGCGGGTGGTGTCGACAGAGCCAACCATCCCCCCAGCATCCCAGGAGGTCCCGGTGCGGGAACCGGGCGTGGACCGGGTGCGACCGCGACGGACCTGTCTGGCCGTCCCGGCCTCGAACCCGAGGATGATCGAGAAGGCCCGTGGTCTGGGTGTGGACGAGTTCTTCCTCGACCTGGAGGACGCCTGCGCCCCCCTGGCCAAGCCGGCGGCGCGGAGGGCCGTGGTCGAGGCGCTCAACGCCGGCGGGTGGGAGGGGCGCACCAGGGTCGTCCGCGTCAACGGCGTCGACACCGAGTGGGCCTACCGGGACGTCGTGGAGGTGGTGGAGGGCGCTGGCGAACAGCTGGACTGCCTGCTGTTGCCGAAGGTGGAGTCGGTCGACCACGTGCGGTGGCTCGACCTGACCCTCACCCAGATCGAGCGGGCACTCGGCCTCCCCGTCGGACGCATCGGGATCGAGGCGCAGATCGAGAGCGCCTCCGGAGTGGCGGCGGCGGAGGTGGTCGCGACCTCCTCCCCGCGCCTCGAGGCGCTGGTGTTCGGACCAGCGGACTTCATGGCGTCGCTGACGATGCGCGGCATGGTCGTCGGGGAGCAGCCTCCCGGCTACGACGTCGGCGACGCGTTCCACTACGTGTTGATGCGCCTGCTGGTGGCGGCCAGGGCAGCCGGGATCCAGGCGATCGACGGTCCCTACCTCCGGGTGCGGGACCGGGACGGCCTCCGGCGGGTCGCCGGCCGGTCGGCGGCGCTCGGCTTCGACGGCAAGTGGGTCCTGCACCCGGACCAGATCGACGAGGTCAACTCGGTGTTCTCCCCGGCGCGGGCGGACTACGAGCACGCCGAGGACATCCTGGACGCCTACGCGTGGCACACCTCCTCCGCCGGTGGGGCCCGGGGGGCCGCCATGCTGGGATCGGAGATGATCGACGAGGCGTCCCGGAAGATGGCGTTGGTCGTGGCCGCCAGGGGCCGCGCGGCCGGTCTCCGGCGCACCCGGCGCTGGACTCCACCCGTCGACTGACGTGGCCCCGGCCGGCCTCCCCGGTCGGCTGTTCTCGGCCGCCTCGACTCGCCGTCGCCGGAACTTCGGGATGAGATGCGGGATGAGATCAGGGACCGGGAACGTTCGCACGGAGGACGGAAGGAGACGATCATGACGCCACGACTCGGCCGTATCGGCATCTGGCGGCCAGCCCCGTTCCTGACCGGGGCGGTGGGCGCGGAGACCGCCGCGGAACTGGAGGAGCTCGGCTACGGGGCCCTCTGGGTGGGTGGTTCGCCCTCCGCCGACCTCGACGTCGTCGAGCACCTGCTCGCGGCGACGACGCGGCTGGTCGTGGCCACCGGCATCGTCAACATCTGGGACTCCCCGGCGGACACCGTCGCCGAGTCCTTCCACCGGATCGAGTCCCGCTACCCCAACCGGTTCCTGTTGGGGATCGGAGCAGGGCACCGCGAGGCGGTCGGCGCCGGGTACGTCCGCCCGTACACCCGGCTGGTGGAGTACCTCGACGAGCTGGACAGCGCGGCCCGTCCGGTTCCGCTGGACCGCCGGGTACTGGCCGCGCTCGGCCCCCGTGCGCTGCGGCTGGCGGGCGAACGCACCGTCGGGGCCCATCCCTACCTGACCACGCCCGAACACACCAGGCGGGCTCGGGAGGTGCTGGGCGCCGGTGTCCTGCTGGCCCCGGAGCACAAGGTGGTGCTGGAGAGCGATCCGGCGACCGCCAGGGCCGTTGGTCGTCCCCCGGTGGCGAACCCCTACCTCAAGCTCGTGAACTACACGAACAACCTGCTGCGACTGGGGTACACCGAGCAGGACATCGCCGACGACGGCAGCGATGCCCTGATCGACGACCTCGTTGCCTGGGGGACCGACGAGGCGGTGGCGGCGAAGGTGACCGCCCACCTCGACGCCGGTGCCGACCACGTGACGGTCCAGGTGTTGACGGCGGACGGAGCGGACCCGAGACCGGCCTACCGACGCCTCGCGACCGTGCTCCCCCTGTGACGGTGGCGCGAGCGCGGTGACGGGGGCGGAGTGGGCCGAGACCGGGACGGCCGCACCGGTGCCGGAACGAGACAGGGATCATGGTCGTCGCGACCGATTCGCAGGAACTGCCAGTCCCCCTGATCGTTGGCAGGATGGAAGTTCCCGTTCACGGAGGTGAGAACCGGTGACAAGTCCCTTCGGCAGCTCGGGCAGGGACGCGCGCAGCGCGCCGAGACTGCCCACTCCGCCCACCGGGTGGCCGATCGGCTCGTACGGCACGTACGAGGAGGCGCAGCGCGCGGTGGACTACCTGGCCGAGAGCGACTTCCCGGTGCAGGAGGTGACGATCGTCGGTGTCGACCTGATGCTCGTGGAACGGGTCACCGGCAAGCTCTCCTGGGGCAAGGTCCTCGCGGGAGGGGCCGCCTCGGGCGCGTGGTTCGGCCTGTTCGTCGGGATCCTGCTCAGCCTGTTCAGCGGGACCGAGGGTGTCTTCATCGGGCCGGTGCTCGTCGGCCTCGGGACCGGCGTGCTCTTCGGGCTCCTCTTCGCCGCGGTCACCTACGGGTCCGCGCGGGGGCGGCGGGACTTCGTCTCCGCCAGCCAACTGGTGGCCGGGCGGTACGACGTCCTGTGCCATCCGCGCAACGCCGAACAGGGTAGGGACCTGCTCGCGAAGTTGGCGATGCGGCCGCCGTCCGCCTCCTGACGACCTCCACGATCGGGAATGACCCTACTGGGGGTTGATTCCCGATTTGTCCGGTTAGGAGTCACCGACCGTGAGAAGCTGGCCGAGTATCGGGCTTCCTGGGGACCCATTTTTATAACAGATCTCGCATCTTGCGCAGTACCTGTTGCGGAAGGTGATCAACGGCCTTACGTTCGATGCGCCGTTTCCGGGGTGTGACGAGACGCACCCCAAGACGGTCGGTCACCGCCAGGGCGGCGACCGCCGATCAGTGCGGGCACGACGTGGTGCCGGCTGTGGTCGCCCGGGCGGTGTCGACGAGGTGCCGGGGTGTCGCCTCAGCCGTCGCCGGGAGGAGGCAGCGATGGGGCGCCCCGCGATGCGTGCGCGGCCGGGGCGGGCCGCGGCGGCTATGGGGGTCGCGTTGCTCGCGATACCGCTGGCGGCCTGTGGAGCCGACCAGCAGGGGATCACCGTCAACCTCTACTACGCGCCCGAGGACGGCCTGGAGACGGTTGTGGAGAACTGCAACCAGCAGGCCGCCGGGCGGTACCGGATCGTCTACAACAAGCTGCCCCGCGGCGCCGACGACCAACGGCTCCAGATGGTACGGCGGCTGGCGGCCGAGGACCGGGACATGGACGTGCTCGGCCTCGACCTCATGTGGACCCAGGAGTTCGCCGGTGCCGAGTGGATCCGGGAATGGACCGGCGAGTACCGGGCCGAGGCGGAGGAAGGCACGCTGGAGGGGCCGCTCGAGTCGGCCAGGTACGAGGACCGGCTCTACGCGGCCCCGAAGAACACCAACGTCCAGCTGCTCTGGTACCGAACCGACCTGGTCGACGAGCCGCCGGAGACCTGGGACGAGATGATGGAGACCGCCCAGGAGCTCAAGGACGCCGGTGACCCGCACACCATCCTCATCACGGGCGCGCAGTACGAGGGCCTGGTCGTCCACTACAACTCCATCACCGCCTCCGCCGGCGGCCACATGCTCTCCGAGGACGGCCTTCGCGCCGAGTTCGACGACGGCGCCGTCCGTGCCCTCGAGGTGCTGCGCGACTTCGCCACCTCCGGCCTCGCGCACCCGGGCCTGACCAACGCGATGGAGGACGACGCCCGCCTGGCCTTCCAGACGGGCAATGCCGCCTTCCAGATCAACTGGCCCTTCGTCTACGCGGCGATGCAGGCGGAGACCCCGGAACTCGCCGGGAACGTCGGGTGGGCCCCCTACCCCGGGGTCGAGCCGGGCAGCCCCAGCCGGTCCACCATCGGCGGGTACAACCTGGCCGTCAGCACCTACTCCGAACACCCCGACGAGGCGTTCGACGCGGCGCTGTGCCTGCGCAACGCGGAGAACCAGAAGTTCTCGGCGATCAACAGCGGCGTGCCACCCACGATCGAGAGCGTCTACGACGAGCCGGAGATGCTCGACGCCTACCCGATGAAGGACGCGATCCTCGAGAGCGTCCGGAACGCGGCGAACCGGCCCTCGACCCCGGCCTACCAGAACGTCTCGACGGTGCTGTCGCACACGCTGTCACCGCCCTCGGCCATTGATCCGGAACGGACCGCGGAGGAGCTGCGGGTGTCCGTGCAGAAGGCGCTCGAGTCGAAGGGGGTGCTGCCGTGAGCAAGGAACGTCTCTCCGAGGACCAGGCATCCCCTGGTTCCCCGGCGGACGCGCCCGGCCAGGCCGAGGTGACCTCGGCGAACGGGTCGGGACGTGGTGGGCGGGCCGGCGGCGGCCGGTCGGGACGCCGCACGCTCACCGAGGGGCAGCGGTCGGAACGCCGGCTGGCCCTGCTGCTGTGCGCTCCCGCGGCGCTCGTCATGATCGCGGTCACGGGCTGGCCGATCATCTACTCCATCTGGCTGTCGCTCCAGCGCTACGACCTCCGCTTCCCGGCGGACCAGGAGTTCGTCGGGCTGGCCAACTACGTCGAGGTGCTCACCAGCAGCTACTGGTGGACCTCGTTCGGGGTGACCCTGCTGATCACCGTCGTCTCGGTCGCGATCGAGCTGGTGCTGGGCATGGCGCTCGCGCTGATCATGCACCGCACGATCGTGGGTCGGGGACTGGTGCGCACATCGGCGCTGGTGCCCTACGGGATCGTCACCGTCGTCGCCGCCTTCTCCTGGCGGTACGCCTGGACCCCGGACACCGGGTACCTCGCCAACCTGTTCGCCCCCGGCTCCGCTCCGTTGACCGACCAGGCCAGCGCGCTGGCGATCATCACCCTGGCGGAGGTCTGGAAGACGACGCCCTTCATGGCCCTGCTGCTGATGGCCGGACTGGCGCTCGTACCGGACGACCTGCTCAAGGCCGCGTCCATGGACGGCGCCGGCCCCTGGCAGCGGTTCATCAAGGTCATGGTCCCGGTGATGAAGCCGGCGATCCTGGTGGCCCTGCTGTTCCGCACCCTCGACGCGTTCCGCATCTTCGACAACATCTACGTGCTGACCTCGGGAGCACAGGACACCTCCTCGGTGTCGATCCTCGCGAACACGAACCTGATCCAGGCGCTCAACCTGGGGATCGGATCCACCATGTCGGTGTTGATCTTCCTGTCGGTGGCCCTGATCGCGTTCGTCTTCGTGAAGCTCTTCGGCACCGCCGCACCGGGCAGTGACACCGAGGGGAGGCGCTGATGGCCGCGTTCGGAGGCACCGACACCCGGGCACGCAAGCTCAGGTGGAGCCTGCTGAACACCCTGGTGGTGGTCTACGCCCTCGTCCCGGTGCTGTGGATCATGTCGCTGTCGTTCAAGACGCCCGCCACCCTCAACGACGGGAACTTCATCCCGAGGGAGTGGACGCTGGAGAACTACCGGTCGATCCTGTCGACCACCGAGTTCCTGCGGGCGCTGGTGAACTCGATCGGCATCGCCCTGATCGCGACCGCGATCGCCGTGGTCCTCGGCACGATGGCCGCCTACGCGATCGCCCGCCTCCAGTTCCCGGGGAAGCGGCTGCTCGTCGGGGTGTCCCTGCTCATCGCGATGTTCCCCCAGATCTCGCTGGTCTCGCCCCTGTTCGAGATCGAGCGGACCCTCGGCCTGTTCGACACCTGGCCGGGGCTGATCCTGCCCTACATCACCTTCTCGCTGCCGCTGGCCATCTACACGCTGTCGGCCTTCTTCCGGGAGATCCCCTGGGAGCTGGAGAAGGCGGCGAAGATGGACGGCGCCACGCCCGGCCAGGCCTTCCTGAAGGTCATCGCCCCGCTGGCCGCGCCCGGTGTCTTCACCACCGCGATCCTGGTGTTCATCTTCTGCTGGAACGACTTCCTGTTCGCGCTCACCCTGACCTCGACCGAACGGTCACGCACCGTCCCGGTGGCGCTGTCGTTCTTCACCGGTGACTCGCAGTTCCAGGACCCGACCGGGTCCATCTCCGCGGCGGCCGTGGTCATCACGGTGCCGATCATCGTGGCCGTGTTGTTCTTCCAGCGCCGCATCGTCGCGGGCCTGACCTCCGGCGCTGTCAAGGGATGAGGTGACAATGTCAGACATCGTGTTGGACCGGGTGACCAAGCGCTACCCGGACGGCGCACTCGCCGTCCAGGAGGTCAACATCGAGATCGCCGACGGCGAGTTCATCATCCTGGTCGGCCCCTCCGGCTGCGGGAAGTCCACCACGCTGAACATGATCGCCGGCCTGGAGGACATCACCTCCGGGGAGTTGCGCATCGACGGCACCGTGGTCAACGACCGGGCCCCCAAGGACCGGGACATCGCCATGGTGTTCCAGTCCTACGCCCTCTACCCGCACCTCAGCGTCCGGGAGAACATGGCGTTCCCGCTCCGGCTGGCGAAGTTGGACACCGCGACCATCGACCGGAAGGTGAGCGAGGCCGCGCGCATCCTGGACCTCACCCAGCACCTGGACCGGCGGCCGTCGAACCTCTCCGGTGGCCAGCGGCAGCGGGTCGCGATGGGGCGGGCGATCGTGCGGAACCCGAAGGCCTTCCTCATGGACGAGCCGTTGTCGAACCTCGACGCCAAACTGCGGGTCCAGATGCGCACCTCGGTGTCCCGGCTCCAGAAGCAGCTCGGCACCACCACGGTCTACGTCACCCACGACCAGACCGAGGCGATGACCCTCGGCGACCGGGTCGTGGTGATGCGCGGGGGAGTGGTCCAGCAGATCGGCGCGCCCCAGCACCTCTACGAGCACCCGGCGAACCTGTTCGTGGCGGGGTTCATCGGGTCTCCCGCGATGAACTTCGTCCCCGCCGCCGTCGCCGACGGCCGGCTCTCCACCGCGCTCGGCGACATCCGGCTCACCGACCGGCTGCGGCGGGCCATGGAACGGGCGGACGCGCCCCGCGAGGTCATCCTCGGGATCCGCCCCGAGCACTTCGAGGACGCGAGCCTGGTCGACGAGCGGGTCCGGGCCGAGGGAGACGTCTTCACCGGCCTGGTCGACGTGGTGGAGTCGATGGGGTCGGACAAGTACGTCTACTACGCGCTCGACGAGAAGGCCCGCTCCGCCGAGCTGGAGGAACTCGCCGCCGACTCGGGCAGCTCGGACGTCCCCGCCAGCGAGGGCCAGCTGGTGACCCGGCTCTCCGCGGTCTCACCGGTGCGGGAGGGCGACCACCACGAGGTGTGGTTCGACCTGGGCAAGGTGCAGCTGTTCGACCCCGCCACCGGCAGGAACCTGACGCTGGAGCCCTGACCCCCGGAGGGGGCACCCTGCCGGTCCCCGGCGCCGACCACCTGGTCAGCGCCGGGGACCGCGTCGTACCGCCTCGATGATCTCGTCGTCCCAGCGGTGCGTCCGCATCAGCCGGTACCGCTCGCAGCCGACCCGGAGGTACGCCTCGGCCTCGGTGCGGTTCGCGATCAACTCGGCCGAGCGGAGCAGGCGCACCACCGGCCGGAACTCCTCGTGGTACCAGCGCCGGGCGACCGTGGTGCGGTCCAGGAACGTGCCCTCGTCCTGCATGAGCCGGAAGCCCCAGGCCTCGACGGTCTCGCTCAGCTCCGTGTACTCCCAGGCGTCGGTCAGCACCACCGCCGCCCGGGCCTCCCCGGGCAGGGGCACCCGTTCCAGGAACAGCCGGCGGTCGGCCTTCACCATCAGATCGCCCCGGAATCGGATGCCCGCCGCGTCGATCTTGGTGATGATCTCCGTGACGTAGGCGTCGATCGTGTCGTTGTGGTGGGCGATCGCCACCGAGACCCGGTGGTGGCCGTCCTGGACGAAGTGCAGGTCCCCGATCCGGTAGACGGCGATGGGCGGGACGGCCTCACCCCGCCGCTGCGCACGCGCCAGCCGCTCCCACCGTTCCCGCACCCGGGCCGAGGTGGGGCGGAACCGCCGGTCGAAGTCCCTGGTGCGGTCCACGCTGCCCACCACGGTGTCCAACCGGATGACGCGCAGCCCGAGCCGCCGCTCGCCGACCTGGCCGAGGGCCTCCACGACCTCGGTGAACGGCAGCATGATGTTGACGTCGTCGGGTTCCCGACGAAGCCAGGCGGAGAGGCGGGCCAGCACCTGCTGGCGCCGGGAGCGGAGGAAGTCGTTCTCGGCGTCCGCGTGCGGGAAGCCGGTGTCACGGCGCACGTTCCACCTCCGGGGTGGCTATGGAACGGGAATCTCGACTACACGGTGGTAAGCGGCGTTGACCAGCAGAGTGTTACCCAGATGGCCCTCGCGCGCGCGGGGTCCGTACTCCGGATGGACATGGCCGTGCACCAGCAGCGGCGGCCGGAGGCGGCGCACGACGTCGTGCAGGCAGTGGAAGCCCCGGTGCGGCGGGTCGTCCAGGTCGCCGCACCCGAACGGGGGTGCGTGCGTCAGGAGCACGTCCACCCCCCGGCCGTCCCACCAGCGCCGGGCCGCCGCCCGTCGGCAGACCCGCCGTCCCCGCCGGGCCTGTTCGCGTTCGGTCCACTGGTTCGCGCCCTCGCGGTAGCGGAGGCAGCCGCCGAGGCCCGCGATGCGCAGGCCCGCCACGTCGACCACCCGGCCGTCCGCGTTGACCGCTCCGGCCGGGCCGGGCCAGGAGACCGGCATGCCCCCTCTGGTCCACATCCCCCGCACCTTGGTGTAGCCGCTGAGGTCCTGGTCGTGGTTGCCGGGGACGAAGACGCAGGGCACGCCGAGCTCGGTGCTGAGGTACTCGAGGTAGTCGAAGGGCAGGTCACCGGCGCCGAGGACGAGGGCGACGTCGTAGGCCCGGACCTGCTCGGTCCACAGCTTCTCCACGACCCCGTCGGCGACCGCCAGCACGCGCACCACCCCGCGAGCATAGGGGGGTGGGCGGGTGCCAGCAGCGACGGCGGCCCGCGCGCCGGGCCACGGCCGCGCCGTCAGGCGCCCTCGTCGGCGCCACCGCACCACCTGGGGGCGGGGCCCCGGTTCAGGGGCGACCGCCGACCCACGAGCGGTCGACGTCCGGGTGCACGACGAGGTCCTCGGCCACCTCGACCAGGTCGTCCACCGTCACCGAGCTCCCCTCGGTGGGCCAGCCGTCCCGCACCAGCAGCCACCGCCCGTCGACCGCCGGGACGACCAGCGTCGCCGGCCGGCCACCGGAGGACCAGGGGTGGTGCGGGGCGTAGAAGAACGCCGTCCCACCGAGGACGGGGACCTCCACCGGGGGCGGTGCGCCGTCGGGCATCCAGGGCTGGTCCACCTCCGGGCGGTCCGGGAGGTACTCGACCTCCAGCTCCGCCCGGTGGTCCTCCGCGCCGGGTACGCCGGTGGACAGCAGGGCCGACCACGCCCGGTCGTCCCCTGGCTCGGCCCGCAGGGAGACCGAGCGCGCCGGGTTCGGTCCGTCGAGCTCCAGCGGCAACGGGAACTGGACGCGGTCATCCGCCCGGACCGAGCGGGCGACCCGCTCGGCCACCTCGGCCGAGCCCTCGATCGACGAGGCGGTGACCACGACGAACACGTCCGGCGCGGGGAACCACGCGAGTCGACTGCGGTACCCGTCCTGGTCCTCGTTGAGATGGGCGGTGGTCGTCTCGTCCAGCTGGACCTCGGGCAGGTCGTCCAGGTTGTGGTCCGTCTGGGGGTTCTCGTACTTGAGCACCCACACGGTGACCGTCGGCGCGGTCACCGCCGCCTCCTCGACCGGCCCGCTGGTCCACGACCGGGAGTGGCTCCACTCGGTGGGGCCCTCGCCCTCCACCGGCTCGGGTGGGGGGATGCTCTCGAAGGCGCGCCGGTACTCCAGGAACCCCTCCGGTACCCACGTCGGCCCGTACCCGAGGGAGGCGGTCGCGCCCGAGGGCTCCGGAGCGGGCGGCTCGCTCGGAGGCGTGTCCGGCGACGCGACCCGTCCCGGGCCGGGGGCCGGGTCCCCGCCGGTGACAGCGAGTACGGCGACCGGCAGGGCGGTGGTGGCGACGGCCGCGGCGGCGACGAGGAGCGTGCCGCGCCGCCGGCGCCGCCGGCGCTCCCCGGCCCGTTCGAGGCCAGCCAGCACGGCCGCCGGATCCGGACCGGAGTCGGCCTGGCGCAGCAACGCGTCCCTGATCAACTGCTCGTGGTCGGAGCTCATCACGTCTCCTTCAGGAGTGCGGGCCGGGGGCCGGGCGTCGATGCCTCGGAGCGGAGGCCGCTCAGGGCGCGGGAGATGTGGCTGCGCACCGTGCCCTCGCGGCAGCGCAGCAGCTGGGCGATCTCCCGGTCGGGGAGCTGCTCGTAGTAGCGCAGGACCAGGGCGGCGCGCTGCTTCCTCGGGAGGCGGGCGATGCGCCGCAGCATGGCGTCTCGCTCGTCGTACCGGGCGTGGACGTCGTCGTGCTCGCGGCTGGCCCGCTCGCGCAGGGTCCTGATCGAGTCCGGAGACGTCGCGACCTCCCCCGAGGCCCGTCTCCGACGCCAGGACAGGAACTCGTTGGTGATCATCTTCCGCACATAGCTCTCCGGTGCCTCGAGCCCGCCGATGCGTCTCCACCGGCTCTGGGCTCGGAGCAGCACCTCCTGGACCACGTCCTCGGCCAAGTGCGCGTCGGAGGTGAGAACCGTCGCGTACCTCAGCAGACGTGGCAGCCGGAGGGCGACGAAGTCGTCGAACGTCACGGGTGCGCCCCTTCGTGGTTGGCTACCTCTGGAACGCACTTGCCGGGGGGATCCGTCGCACCGGACGGCGGACCCTGGTCCCCCTGGGCGAGGTGGTCCTTTCGCGGACCAGGCCCGCCCGTTCGTCGAACTCGGATCTCACCGCGGAGATCACGCGGGTACCCGCCATCCGCCCCGGTTCGCGAAAGCCGGGGCCTCACCCGAATCCCACACCTCCCGCTGTTCGGAGGAGCGCATTCCCCCCTCGCGGGGAACATCCGGGAAACGGTGCCGCGCAGCCGGTGGGGAGCGCGGTCGGCGCTGTACACGGGAGAAAGACCATGACACGATCCCGGGAGTTCCACTCGGCGGTGAGGTATACCGGGATCGGGATGAGCCGCTGCCGTGGGAAAGGCGGGTCTTTCACCGCGGTCCCCGTCAGGGGTCCCGATTCCCCGCCAGGGAGGACTCGAGGAAGGGCTCCGTGGAAAGGAGGAACGTGGCGTTCGACCGTAGACCGTCGTGCGTTCCGCCTGCTTCCGCCCCGCACCCCCGCCTGCCGGCCCTCCCGGCGTTCACGTCGTCCCTGCCAGCGAGGATGTCGGTCCGTGCGGCGGAGTACCCCGGCGGCGGGGGCAGGGGTGGGCATTCCTCCGGCGAGCCCGAGTTCGACGTCGGTACGAGATCGGACGGCGAATCCCCGTGGGGTGGAGCCAGGCACGAACCGTGCGGCCAGCCCGGCCGGAGGACCGGGAGGAGGGGCCGCCGCCGCGATTTCGTGGGCGGTGGTGGACCGGACCTGGGCGCGGGCGCCAGCCGGCTTCCCGGTGGCGGCGACTCGGGGGGAGTTCCGAATCCGAGGAGAACGGGAAGTTCCGCATTCGCCGGCGCGGTGGGATCCCGCTGTCCGGTGGGTGTCGGCAGCCCCGGTGGGACCATTTCCCGGCGCGCGTCGCATCGCGACCCGGCCACCGCTCGCGCCGTTTCCGCTCCGCTTTCCGGTGGGAACATCCCATCCCACCACGGGTACCGCCTCCGCCTTGTCGGCGACGGCGTACCCGAGCACTTCCGCCACCGGGGCCACGCCGCGCGGGGACCGTGGCCGGCTGGTCCAGGAACTCCTCCCCGCTTCCGGTCCGGAGCAGGCGGTCCGGCCGCTCCCGGTCGCTCCGAGAGCGGCGGCTCCGTGCGGCCCCGGGTGGTGCGAGGACCCGC
>NZ_AGVX02000014.1 GCF_000239155.1 Actinoalloteichus spitiensis RMV-1378 | reverse complement strand
GGGAGGCTGTCCGTCGTCCGGCGCGGCGGGGGGGCACGTCAACTGGCCGGCCGGGATGCGCTCCCCGGGGAGGCGCGGTACCGCCCTCGGGCTGGGCCTGGCGCGTCAGCCGCCCGGGGGGCGCTCGCGGTCCCCCGGGGCGCGGAACCGGGCCGAGTCGTGGGTGCCGTCGCAGAACGGTTTGATCGCGGACCGCCCACACCGGCACAGCGCCACCGTCCGCCGGCCCGGTTCGATTCGTTCCCCCTCGGGGGTGAGCAGCTCGTAGTCACCCCTGAGCAGCAGCGGCCCGTCCACGCACGGTGTCACCGTCGCGGCGGGGCGTGGCCTCCTCGGCGCATCAGACGTCATGCCCTGCGGAGTACCCGGTCCGGCGGCAGTCATCCCCGTCGTGCGCCGGGTGGTGGGATCCGCGCCGGGGCAGGGCGTGGCACCCGGGGGGCGGCGTACCCCGGCGACAGCACCTCCTGCGCCGGTCCAGACTTGCGCGGCCGAGCGCGCCGTGCGGCCCGGCGCCGGGCTGGCAGGAGGCGGGCGGGCTCACCAGCCCCGTTGCCTCCACTCGCCGAGCTTCGGGCGCTCGGCGCCGAGGGTGGTGTCGTCCCCGTGCCCCGGGTACACCCAGGTGTCGTCCGGCAGCACGTCGAAGATCCGCCGTTCGACGTCGGTGATCAGGGACTCGAAGTCGGCGGGGGAGTGCGTCTTGCCGACCCCGCCGGGGAAGAGGGAGTCGCCGGTGACCTGCCTGCTCTTGACGTGGGCGGGGACCCGGTCAACCGGTCTCCCCGCTGTGATCGTGGGGTGCCGTGACTGCGGACTCTTCTGCCGAGCCCTCCTGATTCTCGCGAAGCGTCCGCCCTCTGGCATCCCGCCACTCGGTGCGGCCGTTCCTGCTGCCCCCAGCCAGCACGCTCGCCGCGCTCGACGGACTGTCGAACGCGTACGTCCTGGTGAGGCGGATCTGGTCCTGCCCGTGCTCCACCAGCACGCCTTGTGCCAGCAGTTTCTCTCGCAGCGCGTGGTACCCAGGTGTCATGGTCATCGTCGCCAGGCGTCCGAGCGCGCCTTCGGCAACGGTGAAGCTCCGAGGGTCTTCGACCCCTTCCGCAGTGGTGAGCTTGGTGTTGAGGAAGTACCTCGTGCGGACCGCGGTCGTACCGGGTCCTTCGTCCTTTCTGACTTCCTCGGTGGAGATCGGAACTTCGAACGCATGCACTCCGGCAATGGGGAGGATCATGAGCATGTTGGCGAGGTACGCCTCCATGTCGGCCACTTCGGGCTCGCTCAGCCACGGGGTGGCGGGAATCCTGGAGTTGTCGAGCCGAACGGACTTCGCAGCCCTGGCGATGTCCACCAGTCGTGCTTCGAGGTAACGGATGTGCGCTTTGTTGAGGGAGTCGTCCGTGGTTGTGAGCACGTAGGCATTCGTCCAGAAGTCCTTCGACCTCTGATGCGAATCGAGTCGTACCGCGACCTCGTCGCCCTCCCCGATGTAGAGCACCTCGGGCCCTCGGCCTTCCGGGTCCGGGCCGGTCAGCAGATAGACCCCGGTTCGCCCGAACTCGTTGCGGAGGCGCGCACGGGCGTAGTCGGCCCGGGAGAAGGCCAGGCACACCCCTGTCCACTGGCTGCGCTCGACGAGTCGTATGCCTTGGGGTGTGCCATCGACGAGGAACAAGCGGATGGTGGCGCCAGTCGCACCGGCCTGCGTGATGGAGTCATTGAACCAATCACCGCTCGGAACGCGGCCAACCGCCGGGTGCGGTCCCGGCGATTGGCCCGCGAGCTCACGTGCGCGAGTCGTCGATCACCAACCGCGCGAACGCCACTCGCCGAGCTTCGGGCGCTCGGCGCCGAGGGTGGTGTC
>NZ_AGVX02000015.1 GCF_000239155.1 Actinoalloteichus spitiensis RMV-1378 | reverse complement strand
CGGTGGCGCTCCGCGAGTTCTACGGGCTGCTCGGTCGGCGGACGGACGTGACGAGCGCGCAGGACACGCTGCTGCCCCCCGACCGGCTCCACGTCGACGAGCACGGGGGGCTGCTGGTCTTCCGCGAGGAGAACCAGGACACCGCCCGGTGGGGGGTCGCGGTCGACCAGCTCGCGGAGGCGGACCCGCCCGTCCTGCTCCAGCACGAACTGTCCGCCGGGAACGAGGCCTTCCTGCCCTCGGTGTCCCTGGCGGCGGTGGAACTGGTGCTGTCGGAGTCGTTGTTCGGCCCGGCCGGTGTCGTGGACAACCGGTACCTGGACGCCGACGACGTGGAGCTCGTGGAGCGGTACTGCCGCCGACTGCCGATGCCGGAGTACCCGGTGTGGGCGGTCCCCGGCTCCGAGGTCCGTTGGTTCAGCGCACCGGACCTCGTGGTGCGCGACGACGGCCGGTCCTGGTTGTGGGTCCGCGCGCGTACCCCGGTCGCGTTGGCCGCGTTGCGCGAGGCCGTCCCAGGCGAGTGGATGGGCGTCGTCGACTAGGTGCACCCGTCGACCAGGACGGCGGTCGCGGTGTGCCGCCCGTGCCGGGACTCCCGTGCGACACCGCGACGCCCGCACCACGGTCCCGGGCGGCAGCTCGCGCCCACGGCACCGACCGGGACGGCCACGAGCGCGCACCGCCGCGGCGAGGAAGTCCACCGGAGTGCGTGAAGACCTGGGCTGAACCGGCACGCGGCCGAGGGGGACCTCGGCCCGCGCGACCGTTCCGCGCGGCCCGCACCCCTCGCCCCGGTGACCAGCGCCGCGCCACGACGACGGCTCACCGGACCGACGGCCGCGCTCGTGCCCTGGCTCGGGCACGGCGACACCGCGCGCCGCCGTAGGGCACCCGGATGGGCCCGCGACCTGGTGGCCAGGCGCGACCAGGACCGAGCCGGCGTCCGGCCGCGCGCGGCGAAACCACGTCCGACCGCTGGCCTACGGTGGCACGGTGACCCACCGCCCCTCCCCGTCCGACCACTCCGCCAGCGACCCGGAACCCGCGCGCTCCCCTGGACGGCCGGCCGAACCCCCGATCCAGGCCGAACCACCGGAGGTGGCAGCGGACTACTCCTTCGCGCGGCTGCCCCGGCTGCGGTGGGAGCGGCGGTCCTTCGAGGACTGCGACTTCACCGAGGCCGACCTGCGTGAACTGGTCACGGTCGGCTGCACGTTCACCCGGTGCGACTTCGGCGGCGCGGACCTGGGCGAGTCCCAGCACACCGCCAGCGCCTTCCGGTCCTGCGTGTTCCGGCGGACCGTGCTGACCGGCAGCACCTTCGAGGGATGCTCGTTGCTCGGGTCGAGCTTCGAGGACGCGCGGTTGCGGCCCGTGCGGTTCCGGGAGACGGACCTGACCCTGGTGGCCCTGCCGGGCGCGGACCTGCGCCGGGTCGTGCTGTCCGGCGTCCGCCTCCGGGAGGCGGACCTCTTCCAGGCGAACCTGAGCCACGCGGACCTCCGGGACGCCGACCTGGGGGGTGCTCGCCTCACCGAGGCGAACCTGACCGAGGCCGACCTGCGGGGAGCGGTGATCGACCCGGGAGCGTTCCGGCAGGCGGCGGTGGCCGGTGCCAGGGTCGACACGGCGCAGGCCATCACCTTCGCCGTGGCGCACGGCCTGGTGGTCGACTAGGGCCCGGAACCCGTGATGGCGGGTAGCGGGTCGTCCGCGCCGGGGGCGGCGTCGGCGACGGCCGCCCCCGCCCACGTCACGCGGGAGGAGTCGCCTCGGGGAGCTCCGCCAGCGCGCCGTCCTCCACCAGGTCGGTGATCGACCGGGGCAGGATGTACACCAGACCGCCGCCCGGCTGTTCGAACCACGGCACGGCCACCCCGGTCAGCACCTGGAGCGGGCGCAGCAGCCGGTAGGCGCGGTAGGAGCGGTTGACCCACTGCGGCGGCAACGAACGCTGCTCGTACGGGGTCCCCGCGCTGTAGCTGACGTTGCCGTCCGGCTCCCCGAACCTGTCGATCTCCGTGCCGGCCTGGAGCATGAGAAGCCGACGTTCCCGGAACAGGGTGAGCGGCGGCTCCCCCTTCAGCGGCCGGATGATGCTCTGCTGTTCCGAGCCCTGCCCGCGAACGGCCTGGCGTGCCGCGGACGGCTGGACGTCGGTGGCCTGCCGGCGGGCGGGCTGCCCGGCGGCCTCGTGCCCGCCCCCGACCGGTTCGTGCTGCGGGACGCCCTGTTCGCGCTGGCCGAGGTCGTACGCCCCGTCGGTCTGTTCCACGGCTGGCGCTGGGCGCTGCGGTGCCGGCGGCGGAACGGCCAGGGCGCTGGTGACCTGGCGGGCGGGGTCGGCCTCCTCCGGGTCGTCCTGCCAGTGCCCGGCCGGCACCTCCTCCCGCTGCTCGGGACCCGGTTCCGGGTCCGGGGGAAGATCGCGCGACGGCGCCTCCTCGCCGCGCTGCGACTGGTTTAGCGGCAACCGGATCTGCCGGGGGCCGCCGCCGATGCCCAGGTCCAGCATGGGCGGACCGTCCTGCGGGTCGTAGTCGAAACGGTGTGGCCCCTCCTCGAAGGGGTCGCCGCCACTCGCCGGCGGAATCGCGACACCGCCCCCGGCGAAGGGGTCGGGGAGGTTGCGGGGCGGTTCCTCGGGGTCCCTGGGCTCCTCGGGCTCCTCGTGGGGATCCCGGCGGAAGTCCTCGTTCCCGTGGTGATCACGACGGTCACCCCGCTCGCCACCCGTGTCCGCCACCGGCCGGGGTGGCTCCTCGTGGTCGTGCGGGTGCGCCATCAGCAGCGCCCCCAGCAGGTAGGCGCAGGCCTGGTTCACCTGGCCGAAGTGGACCTCGTCGTACCGCTCGCCGTGCTCCGACCAGAAGACCGACCAGGTCTCCTCCTCCCCGGCGACGTCCTCGCGGAGCAGGCACCAGACGTCCTCCTCCACGACTCCTACCCGGAAACCCTCCGGGTCGACCCCGAGGTCGGCCAACCGCTGCCGCAGCTGGTCGATGCTCGCCTCGTCCTCGATCGCCGCCGCCTCGGCCTCGTCGTCGAGACCGTCGGCGTCGTAGTGCCGGTCCTCCCGGTACGGCTCCGCGCGGTCCCGCTCGTAGTCGTGCTGGCGTTCGTACCCGCCGGAGTCCGGGTAGGGCTGGCCGCCGTCGAAGGCCGGTGGCTCCTGGAACGCGCCGGCTCCGCCCCCGTCCTGGTAGCCCGCCTGGTCGTCGTGGCGCGCCGAGGACTCGTGGTCGTCACCGGGCTGGAGGCGGGCCGGCTCCTGGAAGGACTGGTCGGGGAAGGACTGGTCCGGGTAGGTCTGCTGGTCCGGGTAGGGCTGCTCCGGGAAGCCCGGGGAGTCGTCGTAGCGCTGGCCGTACCGCTCGTCGGGGTAGCCGGAGTCCCGGTACGCCGGCTCCTCCTCGAAGTCCGAGTAGTACCCGGCGGTGTCGGACTGGGCCCGGGCCTCGGGCGGCGGCTGGTCCTCGACCCGCTCGTGCTGCTGGTGCGCGCTCTCCGGGGCGGCAGGGTGCTGCCCGTCCGGTCCGGACGGGTCCGTGGCCGCCGGCAGGACTCCCGTCACGGCGTCCTCGAGGTCGTCGCGGAACCCGCCGCCATGGCCGAGGGGGAAGTCCGGGCCGGGCTGCTGCTCGCGCTGGGCCCCCCGGGTCTCCGGCATCCGCTGGTGCAGCAGCGCGGCGGCGGCCGCGAGCACGTCCTCGCCGACCGGGGGGAGCTCGAACCGCTGGGAGCGCACGTGGTCCACCAGCTCGGGCACCGGCGGGACACCGTGGCGGCGGAGGTGGTAGCCGACCGCCGCCGACCAGATCCACCGACCGTCGGTGTGCCAGCTCGCCGGTACGGTCGCCCGCCCGTCCGCCCCGAAGGGATCCGGGGTGGGGTTCCGGGTGTCCAGGACCACGGGGGCGTGGTCGAGGTAGGCGAGGAGGACCTCGCGGTCCGCCGGGTCCACGGCCGCCCTGTTGATCATCGGGCGGCCGTCCTCCCTGGTGCCGTCGAAGACACGGGCGACGGAGAAGCCCCCGTCCCCGGCCGCGTCGCCGGGCCGGTCGGGCTCCTGCGCTGACTCCGCGCGGCGGCCGTGCTGGTAGCCGTTGTTCTCGTGTTGGTACCCGTTGTTCGGTGGGCCACCGAAGCCGTTGTTCTGGTGCTGCTCCTCGGCCCTCGGCGCCGCCTGCCCACCGTCCATGGTGTACGAACGCAGTTCCTCGACCACCGAACCGGGCAGCAGGTCGGTCGCGTCCTCCCGGACGAGCTCCGCGGCCTGGGTGGGATCGCCGAGCTGGGGGACGCCACGCCGGGGAGCGTCCTCACCGGACGGACGTGACGAGGTGCCCAAGCGCTGCCGCAGCCAGTCCGGGATGTGTTCCTCGGCGCGGGGGAAGCGTTGGAGCTCCTCGCGGTACACCGCGTCGGGCAGCGGCGGGTCCCAGCCCGGCTCCTGGTTCAGGTTGACGTCGATCCGGTAGTTGGACGGCCGCTCCACCACGTAGAAGGCGGAGAGCCAGGTGCCGACACCTGGCCGGTACATGCCGTGCCGCAGCTGGTCGAACAGGGGAGCGCACTCGGCGGGCGGTTCCCAGCCCTGTGACTCGCCGTCGGGTCCGACGACCTCTCCGACCGTCTCGGCTCGTTGGCCGGCAGCGCGGTATTCCACCCGGATGCGCTGCCACCCGGGCGGAGCGGCGCCCAACACCGCGACGCCGATCTTTCGCGCGAGCGCTGCCTGATCTTCCGGACTGTTCGCCGTCGGACGGGACATAGCTACATCCTCTCTGACGGAGCCGGAGTCGTGGTCCGGGGTGGGCGGAAACAACGGCTGAGACTACGCCCACCTGGCGGGCCGAAAACACCGCTGTCGCTGGTAACCACGCGTGCTGTTCCGCATACAACGCTGCCGGTGACGAGGCTCGTCGGATCGGGCGAGGCCACCGCTCGATCGGGGTCGCCCGAACGGTGTGCGGTCGTGCAACAACATGAACCGTAACGAGCATGACCGGTGCTTTCGGACGGTTCGGGGCGCCGCCGAGGAATGGGGACGACCGCCCTCCCCACCGCGCGGCCAGCGATGTTCGCCGGTCGGCTCCTGCGGGCGGGCTCACCTGTGCGGGCGACTGACGACCCGGGTGCCCACCCTCCCGGCAGGCGGGACGGCCCGAAGGTGTTCGCGCAGAGCGCAGCGCGGGGCAGGAGCGGTGTTCCGAAGTCGGAGACCTGCCGCGTCCGTCCCGTGGTCCCCGGGCTCCCCGGTCGCCTTGACTCGGCTCGCGCGGACGAGGACCTGACCGGTGGCCGGAGACCACCTCGTAGCCCGGCCGCGCCCGCCCGCCGGAAAAGCCGATGTGCCGCGGTGGCGTCTGGTGCACGCTGGCCTGGTGCTCGCTCCCTACCGGCGACTCGCCGACGTGCCAGGTGTCCTCAGTCTGCTGCTCTGGTCGCTGCTGGGGCGGTTGTACCAACCGGGAGTCCCCATCGCGCTCACGTTCCTCGTCGCGGACTGGGCCGGCTCCTACCTGGTCGCCGGTCTCGTGACAGGAGCCCTCACGGCCGGCCAGGTGGTGGCGGGACCGCTGCGCGGTCGGGCCGCCGACCACGGTTCGGTTCCTCGACTGCTGCTGGTGACCGGGCTGGTGTACGCGGGCGGGCTGGCGGCGCTCTCGTGGTGGCCGGCGGACTGGTGGTACGCCGCCCCGCTCGTGGCGTTCGTCACCGGGTGCTTCATGCCGCCCGTGACCCAGGTGAGCAGGGCGGTGTGGGCCAGCATCCCCGAGCGGACCGCGCGGGAGGCCGCCTACGCCGTGGAGGCGACGCTCCAGGAACTGCTCTTCGTGGTCGCCCCGGTGCTGGCGGCGATGGTCGTCGCGGTCGTCAGCCCGATGGCGGCGGTGCTGCTCTGCGCCGCCCTCGCCCTGGTCGGGGTGGCGGGGTTCGCGTTCGCCGCGAGCCGGACGGAGCTCCTCTCGGCGCGCGCCTCGTTGACCCACCGGTCGGCGAGGGCGAGTGGTTCGGTGTTCCGGGTGCCCAGGCTCCGGGGTTCGCTCGTGATGGGGTTCGCCTTCGTCGCCTCCGTGATCGCGATCGACCTGCTCATCGTCGCGTGGGCCCGGGATCGGGGCACGCCGGCCCTGGCGGGGTTGCTGGCCGCCGCGTGGGGGGCGGGTTCACTGGTGGGCGGGTTCGTGGCCGGGGGGCTCCGCGGCGAGCCCCGGCTGTGGCCGCGGATCGGCGCGGTCCTGGGTGGGCTGGCGGCGATCAGCCTGGTGCTGCCCCCCGTCCACCCCGATCCCTCCCCGTGGCTGCTGGCCGGGGTGCTGGTGGTCAGCGGGCTGGCGATCGCGCCAGCCCTGGCCGCGATGAACGGTCTGGTGGGGCGGATCGCCCCTGCCGGGAGGCAGGCCGAGGTGTTCGGCTGGTTCGCGGCCGCGACCACGGCGGGCGGAGCCCTGGCCAGTGTGGTCACCGGGTGGTTGCTCGACGCCGCCAACCCGTCGGTGACGGCGGCGGTCGCGGCGTCCTGGTGCCTCGTCGCGGTGTTACTCGCGCGACATCTGACCCGGCCGTCGCGGGAGGCCGGTCCGGACATGGCGCAGTATGAGCGGACGTGACGACTGAACCCCCCACCGCCGGGAACGGCCAGCCCTCTCGTCTCCTCGCGCTGGGCATCGCCGGCGCGGTGGTCGCCGGACTGGGCATGGCGGCCCAGTCGCGGGTCAACGGGGAACTGGCGGGCCGGCTGGGGAGCGGGGTCGCGGCGGCCGTGGTGTCCTTCGGGACCGGTCTCCTGCTCGTCGCCCTCTTCGCCCTGGCGTCTCCCACCGCGCGCCGGGGCCTGGGACGTGTGCTCGCGGCGCTGCGCTCCGGCGGCGGTTCGCCCGGTTCCTCGTCGTCCCGGCCTCGCGACACCACCGGTTCCGGTGCTCGGGCACCGTCACCAGCGGCCCCCGGCGAACCGAGGTTGCGGTGGTGGCACTGCCTCGGCGGGCTGTGCGGGGCCTTCCTGGTGCTCAGCCAGGGGCTGACCGTCGGGAGCGTGGGAGTCGCGGTGTTCACGGTCGCGGTGGTCGCCGGACAGGTCACCTCGGGGATGGTCGTGGATCGGCTGGGTGTCGGGCCGGGCGGGAAACGCCCGGTGACGTGGTTGCGGATGGTGGGCGCGGTGATCGCGCTGTGCGCCGTCGTGATCGCGATGTCCGGGGAGTTGAGCGACCCCTCCCGGCTCGGGCTGGCCGTGCTGCCCGCGCTGGCCGGCGTGGCCATCGCCTGGCAGCAGGCGGTGAACGGCCAGGTCGGCGTGGTGGCCCGGTCTCCGCTGCCGCCGACGCTGGTGAACTTCGTGGTCGGTCTGACTGGTCTGCTGGTCGCGTTGGCCGTTCTGCTCGTCCTCGGTGACCGGCCGGCCCCGTTGCCGGCCGAGCCCGTGCTCTACGTCGGCGGGCCGCTCGGCGTGCTCTTCATCGCGATCGGCGCGGTGGCGGTCCGCCACACCGGCGTGCTGGTGTTCGCGATGAGCGCGGTCGCCGGCCAGCTTTCCGGGGCCGTCCTGCTGGACCTGGTGTTGCCGGCCACGGACGGGCCGATGTCGGTGGCGACCCTGGCTGGCAGCGCGCTGACACTGCTCGGCGCGGTCCTGGCGGTGGTGCCCGGCCGAACCCGGCGGGGTCGGGGTCTGGAACGATAGGCCCGTGAGCGCCACGATCCTCGACGGCAAGGCCACCAGGAACACGATCTTCGCGGAGTTGCGGCAGCGGGTCGACGCGCTGCGCGCTCGCGGGGTGACACCGGGGCTCGCGACGGTCCTCGTCGGCGATGACCCCGGGTCGCACGCGTACGTCCGGGGCAAGCACCGGGACTGCGCGAAGGTGGGGATCGAGTCGATCCGCGTCGACCTCCCGGCCACGGCGAGCCAGGGCGAGGTCGAGGCGGCCGTCGACGAGCTGAACGCCGACCCGGCCTGCACGGGGTACCTCGTGCAGCTGCCGTTGCCGGGGCGGCTGGATGCCGGGACGGTGTTGGAGCGCATCGACCCCGCCAAGGACGCCGACGGCCTGCAGCCGGTCAACCTCGGCCGGTTGGTGCTCGGCGAGCCGGGGCCGCTGCCGTGCACCCCCCGGGGCATCGTCGAGTTGTTGCGCCGCTACGACGTGCCGCTCGCCGGGGCGAACGTGGCCGTGGTCGGACGCGGGGTCACGGTCGGGCGTCCCCTGGGGCTGCTGTTGACCCGCCGTTCCGAGAACGCCACGGTCACCCTCTGCCACACCGGAACCCGGGACCTGGACGCGGAGCTGCGGCGCGCCGACGTGGTCGTGGCCGCCGCCGGCGTTCCCGGGCTTGTCCGGCCGGACAGCATCAAGCCGGGGGCGGCGGTCCTCGACGTCGGCATCACCCGCACGGACGAGGGCCTGGTGGGTGACGTCGCGCCGGAGACGCGGGAGACCGCCGGGTACCTGGCGCCGATGCCGGGCGGGGTCGGTCCGATGACCAGGGCCATGCTGTTGCTGAACGTGGTGGAGGCCGCCGAGCGGGCGGCGGACCGCGCGTGAGCGGTCGCCCCAAGGGGCGGGCGACGGCGCCCCAGTTCTCCTTCCTGCTGGTGATCGCCGTGGTGGTGCTCGGCTTCGTCCGGGTGTTCATGGGGCACTGGCGGGAGGGGTCCGTGCTGTTGGGCGGCGCGCTCCTGCTGGCCGCCGGGCTGCGGGTCCTGTTGGCCGACGAGCAGGCCGGCCTGTTGAAGATCCGGGGTCGCGGGGTGGACGTGCTGCTCTACGGCCTGCTGGGCGGCATGGTGGTGCTGGTCGCCCTGACCATCGAGGGTGGCCCGCTGGGCTGACGCGGGGCTCGGCCCCGGCCCGCCCAGCGGTGAGCCCTCGTGAGGGGCGTAGGGCGACCTGGCCGGCCTGCCGCACCCGCCCCCGCCTCAGACGGCTCGTTCCTGGTCGGCCACCAGCACGATCTTCCCGTGCACGCCACCCCGGCTCAGCTCCCGCAGTGCGTCGGCGGCCCGGGACATCGGGTGCCGGGAATGGATCACCGGGGTGAGGGTGCCCGCCGCGAGCAGGCCGAACACGGTGGTGAGGTCCTCGCGGAACCTCCGCCCGGGCCGCACGTAGTAGAGGGAGACCCGGCGCCGCCGGGTGAGCCGTGGTTCGCCGAGCGTGTCCCACCACAGCAACCCGCCGAGCATCCGCAGGTAGGGGCGCAGGGGCCCGCCCTCGTCGCGCAGCGTCGCCGCCGACCCGTAGCTGACGACCCGTCCGCCCCGCGCGAGCAGGGCGCGTGACCGGGCGACGCTCCGGGGACCGAGGTGGTCGAACACGGCGTCGTAGCCGTGCGGCGCGTGGCGGCGGAGCCGTTCGGTGAGGTCGGGGGAGCGGTAGTCGACGGGAACGACGCCCTCGGACCGGAGCGCTTCCTGGTTCGCCTCCGAGGCCGTGCCCACCACCGTCGCGCCCGCCTGGCGGCACAGCCGCGCGAGCAGCCCGCCCACCCCGCCGGTCGCCCCGTGCACGAGCACCGTCTGCCCCGGCCCCACCGACGCGCTGCGGTGCGCGAGCTGCCAGGCGGTCACGCCGTTGGTCACCAGGGCGACGGCGTCTCCCGGGTCCACCCCGGCGGGGACCGGCACGACCTCGGACGCGGGAAGCACCACCTCGTCCGCCCAGGCCCCGGTGCGGGGCATCGCCGCGACCCGGTCGCCCGGCGCGAGGCCCGTGACCGCCGTCCCCACCGAGGTGATCCGGCCGACCAGGTCGTAACCGGGCACGAAGGGGAAGCGGGGTTGCATCGGATAGCGGCCACGCAGCATCTGCACCTCGGCGAAGGCGACCCCGCTCGCCTCCACCCTGACGCGCACCTCGCCGGCGCCGGGCGCGGGCACCTCCCGTTCGCGGGCGACCAGACGTTCGGGACCTCCGAGCCCGCTCAGTTCCATCTGCCTGACCAGCACGACCCACCTCCATGACAGGATGTCACCTTAGTTAGAACCTATAACTAGAGAATGAGCTAGTTACCATCTGCCTGTCAAGCGGGCGCCGAGCCCGTCGTCCGCCGTAGAGGAGATCCGCCGTGCCCGAGGCCGCGAGCCCGTCGTCCCGACGCCCGCCCCGCGCCCGCTACCGGGAGCTGACCCTGCGGGAGATCAAGGACCTGGCGTGGGAACAGGTCGCCGAGGGAGGCGGGGCGGCGCTGTCGCTGAACTCGATCGCACGCCGGATGGGCGTGACGGGGCCCGCCCTGTACCGGTACTTCGCCAACCGCGACGCCCTGCTGACCGACCTGGTGTGCGAGGGATACCGGGGGCTGGCCGAGGCCGTCGACGTGGCCGTGCCCGAGAGGGGCGAGGCGGCCCCCGAGCTCCGCCTGCGCGCCTTCGTCCAGGCGATGTGGACGTGGAGCACGGAGATGCCGCACCGGTACCTGCTCCTGTTCGGGGCGCCGGTGCCCGGGTACGCGGCCCCCGAGGACACCTTCGAGCAGGCGTTCCGGCCGATGGCGGTGCTGTTCGACGTCCTGGCGGAGCTCCCGGCCGGCCCGGCCGAGACGAGCGCGGTCAGCGGGGGGCGGCTCCGCGACCAGCTCGCCGGGTGGGTGGCCGACCGTGGGGGCGCCCCCGTCCCGCCTGAGGTCGCCCTGCGCGCGGTCCGGTGCTGGACCCGGCTGCACGGCCTCATCAGCCTCGCCCTGGTGGGGCAGTTCACCGCCACCGGGGTGGATCCCGAGGCGGTGCTGCGGGTGGAACTCGACGCCCTGCTCGCCGGCCACTGAGGACTCGGCCGCGCCCGGCTCACCCCGGGGCGGCCACCGCCGCGCGGTCGGTCGGACGAGGCGTTCCCCCGCGCGGCGGCGCGCCGCACCCCCGGCGGAGACCCTGCTCACCACCGGGGGCTCCGACGGCCTCCGGCTTGGTAATCTCCGAGCGCGCCGGCGGCGTGCCGGCGCGCGGTCCCGGTGCCGTGGCCGTCGCCGAACAGGTGATTCCGGGCTGGCTCACGACGAACGTGACGTCGCCGTGCCCGCCCAGCGTCGCGCCCGGGGAACCCACCCAAGACGCGGATCGGGAGGACCCCCCAAGTGGCACGTTCCGGAAAGGTCGCCGTCGTCGGCGCCGGTTTCTATGGCTCCACCACCGCTCAGCGGTTGGCCGAGTACGACATCTTCGAGACCGTGGTGCTCACCGACATCCTGGAAGGCAAGCCCGAGGGGCTCGCCCTGGACATGAACCAGTCCCGGGCCGTCGAGGGTTTCGAGACGAGGGTCGTCGGCCAGACCACCGGCCCCAACGGTGAGGGCTACGAGGCCATCGCCGGCGCCGAGATCGTGATCATCACGGCTGGTCTGCCCCGCAAGCCGGGCATGAGCCGGATGGACCTCATCGAGACCAACGCCAAGATCGTCCGCCAGGTCTCGGAGAACGTCGCCAAGCACGCGCCCGAGGCCGTCGTCATCGTCGTGTCCAACCCGCTGGACGAGATGACCGCGCTCGCCCAGATCGCCACCCAGTTCCCGAAGAACCGGGTGCTGGGCCAGGCCGGCATCCTCGACACCGCCCGGTTCACGAACTTCGTGGCCGAGGAGCTGAACGTGCCGGTGAGCTCCGTGACCACCCTGACCCTCGGGTCGCACGGCGACACGATGGTGCCGGTGCCCTCCGCGTCCTCGGTCGACGGAACGCCCCTCACCGAGGCCCTGCCGGCCGAGAAGGTGGAGGAGCTGGTCACCCGGACCCGCAACGGTGGCGCCGAGGTGGTCGCGCTGCTCAAGACCGGTTCCGCCTACTACGCTCCCTCGGCCGCCGCCGCCCGGATGGCCAAGGCCGTGCACGAGGACTCCGGCGAGGTCCTGCCGGTGTGCGCGTGGGTCGACGGTGAGTACGGCATCTCGGGCGTCTACCTGGGCGTGACCGCCGAGCTGGCCAAGGAGGGCGTGCGCAAGGTCGTCGAGCGTGACCTCACCGACACCGAGCTGGCCGCGCTGAAGGAGGCCGCCGAGGCCGTCCGCGCGAAGCAGGCCGACGTCCAGAGCCTCTGAACCGCCAGCCGGCCGCTCCGGCCGGGTGCGGGTGTGAGCTGAGAAGGTCGGCGCCGTCCCCGTGCGGGGCGGCGCCGACGTGCGCGGTGCCGCCGAGCCTGTGGTCCTCCTCCCCGCGGAGGACCGCCCGGTCAGCCTCGTTCGGGCAGGGGGGGTTCCACGAGGCAGTCCGCCCCGGGGAACATCAGTGCCTCGCTTCCGTCGGGGAACCGGACCAGGTAGGGCGGTTCGCCCTCAGGGCCGCGCACCTCGACGATCTCGCCGGTGCGGTCCTGCTGGCCCACGGTTCTGCTGTGCATGTGCAGCCGGTCGCCTACATCCGCTCGCATCGCTGGTCACCTCCGCCATCCAGGCTACGGAAGCGGGCGGCGGGACGCAGGCCGGTGGCGAAGGGATCCGGACGTCAGAGGCAGGCGTCCCGCAACACCTGGACCTGGTTCTCGACGGTCTCGACGGTGTCCGACCCGACGCCGTTCTCCGCAAGGTTGGCGGCCGAGTCGCTCATCTCGCGCAACGCGTTGGCCACGTCCTCGTCGGTGGTCTCCGCGGCCAGGGTCGCCAGTTCCTCGGCGCGCTCCCGCGCCTGCTGCGCGGTCTCCTCCGGGTTCGACACCGCGTTGCCGACGGACTCGAAGAACCCGACGATGCCCAGCGCCTCGGCGCAGGTGGTGGCCCGGTCGATGTGCTGCTGGCCGTGCTCCAGTCGTTCACGCCCCTGGTCGATGGCGTTGCTCAGCTCCTGCTGGGCCTCCTGGACCTCGCCGCAGCCCACCAGCAGCGCGCCGAGCGCCAGGGCGCTGATGCCCACGCCCACCGCGCGCCGGGTCCTGCCGGCCGACGACTTCACGCTCACCCTCATCTGCGTTTCCTCCCGCCCTCGGTTCGGGCCGGACTCGCGGCCCGTAGGGCACGTTACCGAGGGTGACGCGAAGCCGTGGTGGGTTCCCGGCCGGCAGGGCCGCCTGGAGCAGCGCGTTCGGCTCTCAGCTGAACCGCACGTCCGAGCAGGCGTAGAAGGCGTTCCCGGTGTCGGCGATGTCCCACACGGCCAGGATGACGTGGTGGCCGCTCTTGTTCGGCAGGGTGCCGGTGTGCGCGTAGACCGACGGCGGTCGCTGCCCGCCGTAGTCGACGCTGAGGAACGGCGTCGGCTCCAGCTGGGCCCGGCTCAGCGGCTGGTTCGGGTTCCAGCCGTCACGCGTGACGAAGTACCGCCACGAGCTGGTGGCGTGCGAGACGCTGATCCGCCACCGGAACTCGTGCTGCGCTCCGCTGGTGAGCGGAGTCGTCGGCCACCCCGCCCCCCGGGGGTCGTCGAGTTGGGAGAACCGGCCGTTGCCGCCCGCGCAGATGGTGCCGTCCGCCGGGCCCGAGGCGGGGAAACCCTTCGGACCCTCGACGCTCTGGGGCTCCCACTGGATCTCGCCGCAACCGGTGACGGCACCGGACGCGCAGTGGTCCTGTCGACTGGCGGGGTTTTGGGTCCAGCCGTGACCCTGCGCCGTTCCGGCGAACGCGGTGACGCCGAGGAGTGGGAGAAGACCGAGCAGTGCCGCTCCGGCCGCACGCCGGATTCGTTGGGTGAACATGTGGTGAGCACTCCCTTCGACAGGTGCTGGCAACCGGCACGCTACGGAGGAAAATCACCCACCGACAGATCCGATCCGAGGAAAAAGCGTGCTGTTCGGGTGTGGGTACTGGTGTCGCTCCGTGTTGGGAAAGGAGTTGGACCATTACTTCGACTCATGCCCGCCCTGGTGTTCGTCTCGGCCGAGGACAAAGGGTTCGTCGAGCGGGTCGACGAACCCCTCGGCGCGAGGGCGCACCCTTTACCAGCGGTGATGCCCGGATCCTGTCGCTAGCGGTTCAGGATCCCCAACTCGGCGAGCCACGGGGCGGCGCCCGTTCGGTAGAGGACGATGGCCGAGAGAATGGTGGCGACCACCGTCAGCAGCGGCAGCACGACGACCATTTCCACTTTGCTGCCGGTGCTCATGCGGAAGGCCTTCGGTAACCGGACCGGATACCAGGTCTTCCATTTGATGGGTACCGGCCAGAACATCGAACAGCCCTGCTGGGTGATCGCGTCTCCCAGGTAGTGCGCCGTGCAGCCGAGGATCACCGCGACCCCGAACACGGCGGGGTTGTGCGGCTCGGTTCCGGCCCAGGCCCAGCAGAGCACGGTCAGCACCAACGAGGCCACCGTGATCAGGGCGGCGTCCCGGCGAGGGCACCACTGGTGCATGATCCCCCGGATCGCCAGCCCGGCGAAGACGAACATCAGCACGGCCAGCGCCCCGCCGTCGCTGGCCTGCACGACGGCGGTCGTGATGACCCCCATCAGCAGGGCGAACACCAGGGTGTGGGTTAGCCCGCGGTGGCCGCCGTCCCGGTTGGAGTCCTTCTTCGTCTTGGTGACCTTGTAGACCCAGCCGCTGATGGTGTTCACCGCCGCCGAGACACCCCTGCTGGCGGAACCGAAGGTGCGGGCCACCGTCGAGTTGGGGTGGTCGATGTCGGGGAGGAGCGCGGCTCCCGAGGCGAGGGTGGCACCGACCACCCAGGTCTTCGGGGACAGCTGGCCTATGCTGTGCGTGTTGGCCAGGGCCGTCACCGCTGCCCAGGTGGCCAGCCCGCTGATGGCGTGTGTCGGCCCGGTCGCCATGTGCCCTCCCGAAGATCACCCGATCTTGGGAGGTTAGAGGGTCCGCGAGACACGCCCGGCACGGGTCGCCGGCACCCGGTGGTGTCGTCGGGGTGGAGCGGGCGGCGAGCCGTCAGGTCGAACCGTGATTCGTGGACGACGCCCTGTCCAGCACCGCACGTATACCAGTACGCTTGTACCGCTTGGACGGTACGCGGTGACACGGGAGAGGAGCGCTCCGGCGCCATGAGCAGCAAGATCAAGGTAGAGGGCAAGGTCGTCGAGCTCGACGGCGACGAGATGACCAGGATCATCTGGCAGTTCATCAAGGACAAGCTCGTCCACCCCTACCTGGACGTCGACCTTGAGTACTACGACCTGGGCATCGAGAGCCGGGATGCCACCGACGACCAGATCACGGTCGACGCGGCCAACGCGATCAACAAGCACGGCGTCGGCGTCAAGTGCGCCACCATCACGCCCGACGAGGCGCGGGTCGAGGAGTTCGGCCTGAAGAAGATGTGGCGGAGCCCGAACGGCACCATCCGCAACATCCTCGGCGGTGTCGTCTTCCGCGAGCCGATCATCATCTCAAACATCCCCAGGCTGGTGCCCGGCTGGACGCAGCCGATCATCATCGGCCGGCACGCGCACGGCGACCAGTACAAGGCCAGCGACTTCAAGGTCCCCGGCCCGGGCACCGTCACCATCACCTACACCCCCGAGGGTGAGGGCGAGCCGATCGAGCTGGAGGTCGCGAACTTCCCGGAGGGCGGCGGCGTCGCCCTCGGCATGTACAACTACCGCAAGTCGATCGAGGACTTCGCCCGCGCGTCCTTCTCCTACGGCCTGCAGCGCGGCTACCCGGTCTACATGTCGACCAAGAACACCATCCTCAAGGCCTACGACGGCATGTTCAAGGACGTGTTCGCCGAGGTCTTCGAGAACGAGTTCAAGGCCGAGTTCGACGCCAAGGGCCTCACCTACGAGCACCGCCTCATCGACGACATGGTGGCCGCCGCCATGAAGTGGGAGGGCGGCTACGTGTGGGCCTGCAAGAACTACGACGGCGACGTGCAGTCCGACACCGTCGCGCAGGGCTTCGGCTCCCTCGGCCTGATGACCTCCGTGCTGATGAGCCCCGACGGGCGCACCGTCGAGGCCGAGGCGGCCCACGGCACCGTGACCCGCCACTACCGGCAGCACCAGCAGGGCAAGCCCACCTCCACGAACCCGATCGCCTCGATCTTCGCGTGGACCCGGGGCCTGGCACACCGGGGCAAGCTGGACAACACCCCCGAGGTCGTCGGCTTCGCGCAGACGCTGGAGAAGGTCGTCATCGAGACCGTCGAGAGCGGCAAGATGACCAAGGACCTCGCCCTGCTGGTCGGCGGCGACACGCCGTTCCAGACCACCGAGGAGTTCCTGGCGACCCTGGACGAGAACCTGGCCAGGAAGGTCGCCGCCTGACCGAGGGCACGACGCCCTCCCCGGGACGGCACGCGGATCGGCCCCCGAACCCCGACGGGTTCGGGGGCCGACGGCTTTCCCGCTCCTGCCCCGGCGGGACGGTGGTTCCCCCCGCTGCCCGCGCCGCGGAGACGCACCCCGAACGGGTGGATTCGGCGGTAGTGGCTCGGTAGCGGCCGCCGAGGTGACCCAACCTGTAACCGCGCGGTTCTCTGCTGGGCGACCTGGTGGATCGGGGGGATGGTCGAGGTGGCGTCGAAGCGGGTGTGGGCACTGGTGGGCGCGACGGTCCTCGGTGTCGGCGTCATCATCATGGAGCAGAGCGAGGACGGGGCGGCCCACCAGGAACGCCGCCTCCGCCCCCTGTTCGGCAGCCCCTGCGAGTACGAGGTGGTGGCCGGTCACTCCCCGGTCCGCGCGGGGCCGGGGCACGACGAGCCCACCATCGGTGGCCTCGACCGGGGAGTGGTGACCGGGACCCAGGAGACGGTGGAGAACGGGTTCCGCAAGCTGGGCAACGGCCGGTGGATCGACGACGGCGACCTGCGGCACGTCTCGGGGGAGCTGTGCCGCTGAGCACCGGCCCGGACACCGCCCCGGTTCCGGCCTCGGTGCCGGCGGTGTGACGTATCCCCTGGTTGGGGGCACTCCTCCCGCGTCGGGTGGCTTGTAGTCTCGCGGAGTGCTGACGGTATCCACGGTCAACGTCAACGGTCTCCGCGCCGCCGCCAGGAAGGGCTACCAGGAGTGGCTGGCCACCACGTCGGCGGACGTGGTCTGCCTCCAGGAGGTCCGGGCGACCCCGGAGGACCTGCCGGCGGCGATCCGCACCCCTGAGGGCTGGCACCCGGTGCACGCCGAGTCCGACCAGAAGGGGCGGGCCGGTGTGTCGCTGCTCAGCCGCTGGGCCCCGGAGGCGGTGCGCGTCGGGTTCGGCGACAGCGAGTTCGACCGGTCCGGGCGTTACGTGGAGATCGAGCTGCCCGGTCTCGTCGTCGCCAGCCTCTACCTGCCCAGCGGCGAGGTGGGCACCCCCCGGCAGGACGAGAAGGAGCGGTTCATGGAGTCCTTCTACGCCTACCTGGTGGAACGGCGGGAGAAGAGCGCGGCCAGCGGCCAGGAGGTGCTGGTGTGCGGTGACTGGAACATCGCGCACCAGGAGATCGACCTGAAGAACTGGAAGGCCAACCGGAAGGCGGCGGGGTTCCTCCCCGAGGAGCGGGCCTGGCTCGGCCGGGTGTTCGACGAGGCCGGGTACGTCGACGTCCACCGGCGCTTGAGCCCGGAGGGGCCCGGCCCGTACAGCTGGTGGTCCTACCGGGGGCGGGCGTTCGACAAGGACTCCGGCTGGCGCATCGACTACCAGGTGGCGACCCCCGGCCTCGCGGAGCGGGCCACCTCCGCCGTCGTGGAGCGGGCGGCCAGCCACGGCGAGCGGTGGAGCGACCACGCACCGGTGACCGTCACCTACGACTGGTCGGTCGACTGACCGCCGCCAGTTCCCCGCGGCATCGAGGTGCCGCCCTCGACCGCTCCCGCTCCCGGTGCCCGCGACTGCCCGAGGTGCGGCGATGTCCGCCGCCGCGACCGGGCGGTCCCCGGCGCCGGGCGCATCAGGTCGACCCGTCGCGCCGGGGAACGGGCGGTCACGGTGGGAGCAGCACCACGAACGAGGCCACCGCGCCGCCGAGGAACAGGGCGGGGAAGGCGAGGTTGTGGAGGACGCGGGCACGGATGTGGGCCGCGATCGCACCCAGGTAGAACAGCACGAGCCCGGTGGCCGCCGCCACCCCGACCCACGTCACGCCGAGGAGGCCGAGGACCAGCCCGAGCGCGCCGGCGGCCTTGAGCGCGGCCAGGGCCGGCAGCCACCGTTCCGGGACCCCGACCTCCGCCGAGTTCGCGAGGACGAACGGGGCGCGGACGAGGTCCGCGACGGCGATCCCCAGGTTGATCGCGGCCGTGATCACGACGACCAGCGTGGCGAGCACCGCCGTCACCTCCCCGTTCCGGAGCGTGCCACGACCCGGTAGAGACCCGGTGTGGCGGTGGCGATCCGCGCGACCGCGCGCGCGTACTCGGCCGCGCCCGGGTCGTGCTGGGTCGCGGCGGCGTCCTCGGGGGTTCGCCAACTCGTGTGGTTGACCACCCGACTGCCGTCGACGCTGGCGTAGAGCACCGTTGAGAGGAATCCGGGACGGTGCCGGATCACCCGCTCCACGGCCTCGGTGAGCAGTGCGACGAGGTCCTCCTGGTGCTCGGGTCGCACCTCCAGGACGTTGACGAACGTGACGGTGTCCTCGGCCATGTCCCTGTTCCTTCCCTGGTCCGGGCGGGTCCGGTACCCCCCCCCACCCCGTGATGACGAGGTGGGGGCGGCGGCTGTCAGGGGCCGGGCACCGTTCAGCGGGGGACCTGACACTGGTGGCCCCCGTCTCGTCAGGGGAGAGTGGGGCACGCGCGTCGGCGGGGAACGGAGGTGAGCGGTGTGCGGGGCGACGAACGAGGGCCGTTGATGGCCGCCGCGTACCGCATGCTCGGGTCGGTCACCGACGCGGAGGACGCGGTCCAGGAGGCCTACGCCCGCTGGTACGCCCTCGGTGATGACCGCCGCCGCGACGTCCGGGTCCCGGCCGCGTGGCTGATGACCACGGTGAGCCGGATATGCCTGGACACGTTGCGGTCGGCCAGGGTGCGGCGGGAGCGGTCCGTCGGTGAGTGGCTTCCCGAGCCGGTACCGGGGAGCCCGACCTGGACCAGCTGCGGCGCGAACGGTGTTCCGGACGACCCGGCCGAGCAGGCGGCGCTCCTGGGGTCCCTCGACCTGGCCGTGCTCGTGGTCATGGAGACGATGAGCCCGGCCGAAAGGGTGGCCTTCGTCCTCCACGACGTCTTCTCCTACCGGTACGAGGAGATCTCCCCGGTGTTGGACCGCACGGCCCAGGCATGCCGCCAGCTGGCCTTCGAGGCCCGCCGCAAGGCCCGAGCTGCCAGCGCGGGGAACACCGACTACGGCGGGCGGGTGCCGCCGGAGGTGCGCACCGCCTTCCGCCTCGCCTGGGAGGCCGGGGACCTCACCGCCCTCGTCCGCCAGCTCGCCCCCGGGGCGGGGGCGGTCGTCGACGGTGGTGGTCTCGTCAGCGCCCCGTCGGAGCCGGTGCGAGGGGCGCGGGAGGTCGCGGGCATGTTGCTCGCCGCGCGTCGTCGGCAGGCTGACCTGGTGATCGACGAGGGGGAGGTCAACGGGAGCCCCGGACTGGTCGCGCGGGACGCCTCGGGCGCGGTGCTCGCGGTCGTCGCCCTCGGGATGGCCGCCGGCGCCGTCCACCAGGTGTGGGTGGTGCGCGACCCGAGGAAACTGCTCCGCTGGAACGGGCTCGGCCGGGTGGGAACCGGCTGACCGGACCGCCGGTGGGGTCGGCCCGGTCGGCGCGGGCCGCCCGGCGCGGTCCGGCGACCCGCCGGCTCGGCCGGGAGCGGCACCGGCCGGCCGGGACGTGCTCAGGGCAGGCCGCTGGCCAGCAGGAAGATCGCGGTGCCGTGCGCCAGCACGGCGGGGGCCAGTCCTCTGCGGAGTCGCAGGTACGCGCAGATCAGCCCCTCGAGGAGGGTGAAGGCCAGCAGCGGCCAGCCGACGTCGGTGACGGTCGAGGCGAGGAAGACGTGGCAGGTGGCGAAGAGGACCCCGGAGAGCACCGCCGACCGCGCGGGGCTGAAGGTCTGCTCAAGGCGCCCCTGGAGGAAGCCCCGGAACAGCACTTCTTCGGCGAGGTTGCCGGCGAGGGCCAGGAAGAGCAGTGCCGGGAGGAGCGTGCCGGCGACGTGACCGCCGCGCTCCTCCAGGGGCCAGGCCAGGGAGAGCAGCAGGACGGGCGCGGCGGCCAGCACTCCGCCGCCGAGCCCCAGGGCCACGGTGCCGGGGCGGAGGTCGCCCCAGCGGACCAGCGAGCGGAGGTCGGGTGCCCAGCGCAGGACGGACGCGGTGACCAGCAGCGTCGACGCGCCGAACACCAGCAGGACCGCCGCGTCGTCGGTGAACCGGAGCCAGGGGACGGTGCCACCGACGACGCCGAAGGTCCAGAAACCGGCCGGGGTCATGGCGTCGCGGATGAGGACGAAGCCGAGGATGAGCAGCACGATCCGCAGCAGCGGGTCGCGGTCGCTGCGGGTCAGCCAGTAGCACAGGGCCACCAGCAGCAGGCCGGGGCCGATCCGTGCGCCGTACCCCAGGAACTCGAGCGGCATGACGAGGTTCTCCTCGGGGAGCAGGGGTGGAACCGCCGGTCAGGGCGTGGAAGACCGAGAATATGAGCTATCCTCAGTTTTTGGTACTCGCATGGAGGAGCCGTGTACGCGCCCCGGAAACGGCCTCGCCAGCAGCGGTCGAGGCACACCGTCGAGGTGATCCTCGAAGCCGCCGCTCAGCTTTTCCACCGCGACGGGTACGGCGCGACGAGCACGAACCACGTCGCGGAGCGGGCGGGTGTCTCGATCGGCTCCGTGTACCAGTACTTCCCCAACAAGGACGCGCTGCTGCTCGCCCTGGCCGAGCGGCATCTCGAGGCCGCGCTGCGCGGCATGGGAACGGTCTTCGACGAGATCAGGGGCGCGGAGCTGGGGCTGGAGGACGCCGTTCACGTGCTGGTGGGAGCGGTGGCCGCGCTGCACCTCGACCGTCCGGAGCTGCACCAGCTGCTCTTCGACCAGGCACCACGCGTTCCCGAGCTGGTGGCACGGCTCCGGGACGGCGAGCGCCACCTCGCGGCGCTGTTCGCCGACGAGCTGCGACGGGTGGGACGCGGCGGCCCCGACCCGGAGGTCACCGCCCTGCTCGCCGTCCAGGGGATCGAGGCGCAGATGCACGGGGCCTTCCTCCGCCCGCCCGCATCCCTCGACCGGGATGCCGTCGTCGAGGCGGTCACGGCCCTGTGGTGTCGGGCGCTGGCCGAACCGCTGGCCCCGATGCCACCGCGCGGCGCGAACCCCCCGGCCGGGGGTAGCGCGCGGGACGAGGATCACCGCGTGTGATCAACTCGGTGGTGCGTGTGACATCCCGCTCGCCTAGGCTTCGGGGCTCGCCCGGTGGTGGGAGGTTCAGCGCATGTCCGAGATCGACGTCGATCGACCCAATCCCGCTCGCATCTACGACTACCTGCTCGGTGGGTCGCACAGCTTCGCGGTCGACCGGCGGTTCGCCGAGGAGATGGTGCGGGTCGACCCGGTCGTCCGCCCGGCGGCCCGGGCCAACCGCGAGTTCCTCCGGCGCGCGGTGCGCGCCGTGCAGGGGCTGGGGATCAGGCAGTTCCTCGACCTGGGAGCGGGACTGCCGACGATGGGCAACGTGCACGAGATCGCGCAGCGGGAGGACCCGACGGCGCGCGTGTTGTACGTCGACAACGACCCGGTGGCGGTGGCGCACTCCCGGAACATCATCGAGCGGGAGCACATCGCCCACGTGACGGCCGAGCAGGCCGACGCCCGCGATGTCGACACCGTGCTCGAGCTCGCCGGGCGGGACCTCGACCTGAGCGAACCGGTCGCGGTCCTCATGGTGGCCCTGCTGCACTTCGTTCCCGACAGCGACCGCCCGGTCGAACTCGTGGCGCGCTACCGCGACGCGGTGGCCCCCGGTTCGGCCCTGGCGCTCACCCACGTCACCAGGGACGGCCAGGGTGAACACGTCACGGCGGTGTACGAGGCGTACCGGTCCCGGTCCACGTCGCGGCTGGTCGACCGGTCCCGCGACCAGGTGGCGGAGTTGCTGGCGGGCTGGGAACCGCTCGCCCCGGGCATCAGCTGGGTGCCGTCGTGGCGCCCTGACGGGCCCGCTGGCCCCTTCGCGGGCGAGCCCGCCACCAGCGGCATCTACGCGGCCGTCGGGGTGCGCACCGCGTAGCACCCGCTCCCCGGGGTGGGCCACGACCGCGGGGGCGCCACCGAACGTCACCGACTACCGCCGTCGCATATCACCTGTTTCGCGGGTGATGGGTCCTTCTGGGAAATGCGTGAGTTGATGGATACCCGGACGACTCCGTCATTAGGGTGAACTATTCCCTCGGGTTGGGGAATTCAACCGCCGAACGGGTGGCGTATGGTCGCTCTCCCGACGCGCACCGCGTGTCGAGGCAGGTCCACTTGTGGAGGATGACTGTGCGACAGGCAGCCCGAATCGTGGGTGTCTCCCTCGCCGCCGCGCTGGTCGTGGCGGGCTGCGGCGGAGCGGAGGAGGACGCGGAGCCCGCCGTCGGGATCTCGGAGTCCCAGGCCAGCGTGGAGCGGCAGCCCGGAACCCCCGAGGCGGAGGAGGCTGGCGAGGGGACCGGCGAGGAGGGGAGCGCGGACGGCGCCGCCCTCTCCGCCGACGGCGAGTGGGAGTCGATCGTCGAGGACGGCGACGTGGCCACCCTGCTGGTGGATGGCGGCACCGTGAACACCACCGGCCCGCTGTCCTGCCCCGGCACGCTGAACGATTCGGGCGAGGACATCCGGATCGTGCTGGACTGCGAGACGCCCGACCGGCACCGCGACGCCGGCACGATCGAACTGCACCCCGACGGCGACCGGCTCGTGATCCAGTGGGACGGCGAAGCCTGGGGCGGGATGATCGACAGCTTCGTGCGGATCGGCTGAGTCCGCTCGCCCGGGCCGGCTCGGCCAGGCGCGCCCGGCGTGGGCCGGCCGGCCCCGGCGGCGGACGGACGCCGGGAACGACGAGCTCTCGGTGGCCCGGTCGACCTGGCGTCCCGGTGGTACGTCCCGTCCCCGCGGCCTTGACCTCTACCAAGGTTGAGGTCCTAGGGTCGTGATCATGGACGGGACGAACGGGACCGCGACGACGACCAACGACGCCACCACCGACCACGAGGCGGACGAGGCGGCCATCCGGCACATCATCGAGGAGAGCGAGACCGCCTACAACACCAACGACGCCGAGCTGATGGTGGCGCACTTCGCCGAGAACGCGACCATCACCACGGCCACCGGCACGCGTGTCACGGGACGCCAGGCGATCCTGGACCACACCCGGGCCGCGCTCACCGGGTTCCTCCGCGACCAGTACGTGCGCTACGAGGTCACCGACGTCACCTTCCCCGGACCTGACCTGGCACTCGCGCACAAGTCGGCGCGCGCCACCACCGCCGATGGGGAACTGGTCGACCAGGAGCCGTCCATGGTCGCGACCTACGTCCTCGTGCGGGAGAGTGGTCGCTGGTGGGTGGTGGCCCGGCTGAACACCCTCGTCGCCTCCTGGGGATAGCCGCATCCGGCGCCGCGCCCTCGCATCGTGCCGCGTTCCGACGGCAGGGCCGGGAGCCCTCGACATCTGGGCCTCGCGTGGCAGGATGGTCCGCGTCGACCGGAAGGGGTGCCTTCCGGTCGACCGAACCCAGCCACTAGCCTGTGTGGAGTCTTGAGCCCACCGAATGTTCGACACGACTGTGGTTTCCGTGAACGTTCGGTAGTTCTCCGCACACTCGTCTGCCTCTCGTCCACTCTTATGGACCAGGGGGCCAGCAGGGAGGCGCAATTGTGAGCACGGCGCGTGTGGTGTCGCGAACGGCGGCCGCCCTGGTCGCTGCCCTGTTATGGACCCTGGCGGGCGTGGCACTGTCCGCGCAGGCCACCACGGCGGAACCGAGCGACGCCGCACCGGTCGACGCGGACGTGAACCTCGGGATGGCGTTCGGCGGACCGGTCGGATCCATCGCGATCGGCATCGGCATCCTGGGTTTCGTGCTCGGGCTGGTCCGCCACCGCCGCAAGTCCGCCGTCGCCGGCAACCGGCCCTGAGGGCCGGGGCCGTCTTTCCGCCCCGCCCGGCACCGCGCGTCGGATAGCCTCCCCACGAACAGCGGGGGGAGGACGGCCGACGGTGGGGCGAAGAGCGAACCGGCCGGGGCGTGACAGCGGACCGGACGGCGACGCGTCGAGTGCCGCGCAGCCAGCACGGGGCCGTGATGAGCGCGCCCAACCTGGCGCCAGCGGTCGACGAGGAAGCGGCGACCAGGAGTTCGACCCGCTGGACCGGATGTTCCGGCTCGTTGGCCGGTTCCACCGCCTCCGACGTCGGCACTACTGGCTCGACCACCTCGTCGTGGCGGCCGAACGCTACCGCGACAGCAACGGCAACCACTACGCCGCCGCGATCACCTACTACAGCGTGCTCGCGATCGTGCCCCTCCTGCTCCTGTCCTTCACCGTCGCCGGTTGGGTGCTGGCGCCGTTCCCCGCCGCGCTCCAGCAGTTCGAACGGATCCTGCTCGACGCGGTGCCCGCCGACCTGATCGGCGGTGCGCTGGAGGTCGCGGTCAACGCGGCCGCCAACCGCAGCTCCACGGTCGGTGTGCTCAGCCTCCTCGCCGCCGCCTACTCGGGCCTCGGGTGGATGAGCAACCTGCGTGACGCGTTGACCGCCCAGTGGGGTCCGCTGCGCGCCGCGCGGAGGTCGTTCTGGCGCACCAAACTGCTCGACCTCGCCGTGCTGGCGAGCCTGGGCGCCGCAGTGGTGCTCTCCTTCGCGATGGTGCTCGTCGGACGCGACGTCGCCGTCACCGTGCTGCGGGCCTTCAACCTCCACGAGTTCGGTGTGCTGTGGCAGATCGCGTTGGCGGTGCTGTCGGTGACCCTGTCGATGTCCGCCACCTTCCTCGTCTTCCTCTGGGTGATCGCCCGGCTTCCCAGGAAGACGGTCGCGCTGCGGACCGCAGTGCTGGGCGCCCTGGCCGGCTCGGTCGGCATGGAGCTGCTCCGCCACGCCGTGGCGCTGTACCTGAAGGTGGTGTCCAACTCCCCGAACGCGGCGGTGTTCGGGTCGCTGTTCGGACTGCTGATCTTCTGCTACCTGATGTCGCGGTACCTGTTGCTGATCACCGCCTGGACGGCGACCGCCAGGGAGAACGCCGAACCCGAGCCCGTCCCGGCTCCCGGGCCGGCCGTGATTCGCCCCGTGGTGCGGGTCTCGCACGGCCTCGGCACCGCCGTGCTCACCGGGGTCGTGGGGGTGGCGGTGGCGGTCGCGCTGAACTGGCGGCGCCGGAGGGAGCGCTGGTAGCGGGAGGGCGAGCGGGTACGTCCCTGCGAGCGATGAGGACGAGGCCCGCGGGGTCTGGTTGCGGTGTGTGGTGGGACGCCATCGTTGGCGGCTTCCCGGGGCCAGCCAGAACGAGGTGGCCGCCCTGGCACGAGTCGCTCCGGTTGGGGTCAGTAGCGGTTCTCCGGCTGCCACAGGACACGCTCCGGCCTGGAGGCCCGGGCGCGAGTGTTCCGTGACCGCTTGGCGCACATCGTCGATCGGCAGTACCGGCCGACACGGGAAGTGGCCCCGGAGGACCGCCGGAGGTCGTGGCGACCCCGCCCGGAGGTGAGCGTGATCAGCGGGAGCGGCGGACCTGGGTGAGACTGTCCGGATGAGCCAGGAGCACCGGAGCCCGGCCCAGCGGGCCGGCGACGTCGGACGCAACGCCCAGTCGACCCTGGACCGGCTCCGCGACCGGCATCCCGGGCTCGACCGGCTGGTGCGGGCGGGCGCCCGGTACTCCGAACACCACGGTGACCACTACGCGGCGGCGATCACCTACTTCAGCGTCCTCGCGTTGGTGCCGCTGCTGATGGTCGCGTTCGCCGTGGCCGGCTTCGTGCTCTTCAACAACCAGCAGCTGCTGGACCAGGCACGCGCGGCGATCACCGAGGCCGCACCGACACCGGACCTCAGCTCGACGTTGAACGAGGTCGTCACCCAGGCCATCGACCAGCGCACCGTCGTCGGCATCCTCGGCCTGCTCACCGCCCTCTACTCCGGTCTGGGCTGGATGACGAACCTGCGCAACGCGTTGACCGCGCAGTGGAACCAGAGCTTCGAACGACCTCCGTTCACCAGCCGCCTGGTCCGCGACCTGCTCGCGCTGGTCGGCCTCGGACTGGCCCTGCTGGTCAGCGTGGGGCTCACCGTCCTCGGCGCGGCCTTCGCCAGCGAGGTCCTCGACCTGCTCGGGCTGGAACGGACGGCGGTGGCCCGCGTGTCGCTGTGGCTGGTGAGCCTGGTGCTCGTCCTGGCCGCGAACTGGCTGGTGTTCACCTGGGTGCTGGCCAAGCTGCCCCGGAAACCCGTGAGCCTGCGCTCCGCGATGTGGGGCGGGCTGGTGGCGGCGGTGGGGATCGAGCTGCTCAAGCAGGTCGGAGGCGTCTACCTCCAGTCCGTTGCGCGGTCGCCGGCCGGGGCCGCCTTCGGTTCGGTGCTCGGTCTCCTCGTCTTCATCTACCTCGTGGCGCGGTTCCTGCTGTTCGTCGCCGCCTGGACCGCCTCGGCCACCGAGAACCTGGCGCACACCGACGCCACCTCGCACCAACCGCCGGCTCCGCCGCTGTCGACCGAGCTCCCGGTGGCCCTGCGCCGCCCCGACGCCCGGGGCGGGGGCCGCCTGGCGGCCGGGCTGTTCGGGGTCGGCGTGCTGACCGGGCTGGGCGCCGGCCGGTGGTGGCGGCGACGAGGTTGAGGTCTCCGAGGACGAGCGGTGCCCT
>NZ_AGVX02000016.1 GCF_000239155.1 Actinoalloteichus spitiensis RMV-1378 | reverse complement strand
CCGGACCTCCGTGGCGGAGGTCCGGCCCCGAACGTTGCGCCCGTGTACCGCGCGGGGACGACGCGAACGCCGTCCCGGCGGCTCACTTGCTGGTGAGCTTCTTGTACGCCTTCTCCAGGTCCTCCAGACCACCGATGGAGAGGAACGCCTGCTCCGGGTAGTGGTCGAAGTCGCCCTTGGTCAGCCGGTCGAAGGCCTCGATGGTCTCCTTCACCGGGACGAACGAGCCCTCCTCGCCGGTGAACTTCTGCGCGACGAAGAAGTTCTGCGACAGGTACCGCTCGATCCGCCGGGCCCGGCTCACCGTGAGCTTGTCCTCCTCGGACAGCTCGTCCATACCGAGGATGGCGATGATGTCCTGGAGCTCCTTGTACTTCTGGAGGATCCGCTTGACCTCCTGGGCCACCCGGTAGTGCTCCTGCCCCACGACCGAGGCGTCCAGGATGGTGGAGCTGGAGGTCAGCGGGTCCACCGCCGGGTAGATGCCCTTCTGGGAGATCGCCCGGGAGAGCTCGGTGGTGGCGTCCAGGTGCGCGAAGGTGGTCGCCGGGGCGGGGTCGGTGTAGTCGTCCGCCGGCACGTAGATCGCCTGCAGCGAGGTGATGGACCGGCCCTTGGTGGAGGTGATCCGCTCCTGGAGCTCACCCATCTCGTCGGCCAGCGTCGGCTGGTAGCCCACCGCGGAGGGCATCCGGCCCAGCAGGGTGGACACCTCCTGCCCGGCCTGGGTGAACCGGAAGATGTTGTCGATGAACAGCAGCACGTCCTGGTTCTGGACGTCCCGGAAGTACTCCGCCATCGTCAGCGCCGACAGCGCCACCCGCATACGGGTGCCGGGCGGCTCGTCCATCTGACCGAACACCAGCGCGGTGTCGGGGAGGACGCCCATCTCCTCCATCTCGACCCAGAGGTCGTTGCCCTCACGGGTCCGCTCGCCGACGCCGGCGAACACCGAGGTTCCGGAGAACTCACGGGCGATACGGGTGATCATTTCCTGGATGAGCACCGTCTTGCCCACACCGGCGCCACCGAACAGGCCGATCTTGCCACCCTTGACGTACGGGGTGAGCAGGTCGATGACCTTGATGCCCGTCTCCAGGACCTCGGTCCGACCCTCCAGCTGGTCGAAGGCCGGGGCCTTGCGGTGGATCTCCCAGCGCTCCGCGTCCGAGGCGTGCCCCGGCTTGTCCAGGCAGTCGCCCAGGGCGTTGAACACGTGCCCCTTGACCGAGTCGCCGACCGGCACCGAGATACCGGCGCCCGTGTCGGTGACCTTGGCACCCCGGACCAGGCCCTGGGTGGGCTGCATGGAGATGGTCCGCACCGAGTTGTCGCCCAGGTGCTGCGCGACCTCCAGGGTCAGCGTCTTCTCCATGCCCTCGGCGGTGATCTCCACGCTGAGGGCGTTGTAGAGGTCGGGCACCTCGCCACGCGGGAACTCGACGTCCACGACCGGGCCGAGAACCTGGACAACGCGGCCGGCCCCAACCGCGGTGCTGGTGGCAGTTGCAGTCATGTCACTCACTTCCTGCGGACGAGAGCGCCTCGACACCGCCGACGATCTCGCTGATTTCCTGGGTGATCTGCGCCTGGCGGGCCTGGTTGGCCTGGCGACTGAGGTTCTGGATGATCTCGTCGGCGTTGTCCGTCGCGGACTTCATCGCGTTCCGGCGGGCCGCCAGCTCGGCCGCCGAGGCGTCGAGCAGACCGGCGTACAACCGGGAGTTGATGTACTTCGGCAACAGCGCCGCCAGCAGCGCCTCCGCGTCCGGCTCGAACTCGTAGTTCGGCGTGGGCACGGCGTCGGTCGGCTCGTCGGTGTACTCGACCTCCAGCGGAGCGACCCGGCGGGCCACCGGCCGCTGCGTGAGCATCGAGACGAACTCGGTGTGCACCATGTGCAGCTCGTCGATGCCGAGCACGCCGTCGGCGCCGGGCTCGTCACCCTCGTCGTCGGCCCCGGCCAGGAAGGCCCGCACCAGCGTCTCGGCGACGTCGGCGGCGTCGGCGTACCCCGGCCGCTGGCTGAACCCCGTCCAGCTCTGCTCGATGGGCCGCTGGCGGAAGCGGTAGTAGCTCACGCCCTTGCGGCCGATCACGTAGAGCACCGGGGTCTTGCCCTGCTCGCGCAGCAGCGTCTGCAGTTCCTCGGCCGCCTTGATCACGTTGGCGTTGTAGCCGCCGCACAGCCCCTGGTCGCTGGTGACGACCAGCACGCCGACCCGCTTGGGCTCCTCCCGCTCGACCAGCATCGGGTGGTCGAGGGAGGAGGACCCGGCGAGCGCGCTGAGCACGTTCGTGATCTCCTCGGCGTAGGGCCGGGAGGCCTCCACCCGCGCCTGCGCCCGGTTGATCCGCGAGGTCGCGATCAACTCCATCGCCTTGGTGATCTTGCGGGTGGACTTGACCGAGCGGACCCGTTCGCGTAGCTCTCGAAGTTGGGCCATGTTATCGGCTCACTTCTTCGGGGCGGGACGGTTGACCTTGACCGTCTCCTGCCCGACCTTCTCGGCGTCCATCGCCTCGGCGGGGGCCTCGTGCGGGATCAGCGAGGAGCCGTCGGAGGTGACGAACTGCTTCTTGAACTCGTCGGTCACCGAGACGAGCCGCTCCGCGTTCTCGTCGCTGAGCACCTTGCTGTCGCGGATCTCGGTGAGGATGCCCTCGTGGGCGTGCCGCAGGTGGTCCAGCAGCTCCGACTCGAACCGCCGCACGTCGGCGACCGGCACGGCGTCGAAGTGGCCCCGGGTGCCGAGGTAGATCGAGACGACCTCCTCCTGCACCGGGACCGGTTGGCCCTGGCCCTGCTTGAGGATCTCGTAGAGCCGGGCACCCCGCTCCAGCTGCGCCTTGGAGGCCGCGTCCAGGTCCGAGGCGAAGGCGGAGAACGCCTCCAGCTCCCGGTACTGGGCGAGGTCGAGCCGCAGCGTTCCGGAGACCGCCTTCATCGCCTTGATCTGGGCGGCGCCACCGACACGGGAGACGGAGATACCGACGTCCACCGCCGGCCGCTGGCCGGAGTTGAACAGGTCGGACTGGAGGAAGCACTGCCCGTCGGTGATGGAGATGACGTTGGTGGGGATGTAGGCCGAGACGTCGTTGGCCTTGGTCTCGATGATCGGCAGGCCCGTCATCGAGCCGCCACCCAGCTCGTCCGACAGCTTCGCGCAGCGCTCCAGCAGACGCGAGTGCAGGTAGAAGACGTCACCGGGGTAGGCCTCACGGCCCGGCGGGCGGCGCAGCAGCAGCGAGATGGCCCGGTAGGCCTCCGCCTGCTTCGACAGGTCGTCGAAGATGATCAGGACGTGCTTGCCCTGGTACATCCAGTGCTGGCCGATGGCGGAACCCGCGTAGGGGGCCAGCCACTTCAGGCCGGGCGAGTCGGACGCGGTGGCGGCCACGATGGTCGTGTACTCCATCGCGCCGGCCTCCTCCAGCGACCGCTTCACCGAGGCGATCGTGGAGCCCTTCTGGCCGATGGCGACGTAGATGCAGCGGACCTGCTGCTTGGGGTCGCCGGTCTCCCAGTTGCCCTTCTGGTTGATGATGGTGTCCACGCAGACGGCGGTCTTGCCGGTCTTGCGGTCACCGATGACCAGCTGGCGCTGGCCGCGACCGATCGGGGTCATCGCGTCGATGGCCTTGATACCGGTCTGGAGCGGCTCGCGGACCTCCTGCCGCTGCACCACGGTGGCCGCCTGGAGCTCCAGCGCCCGCCGCTCCTCGGCGACGATCTCGCCGAGGCCGTCGATGGGCTCGCCCAGCGCGTTCACCACGCGGCCGAGGAAGCCGTCGCCCACCGGCACCGACAGCACCTGGCCGGTGCGGCGGACCTGCTGGCCCTCCTCGATCTTCTCCGAGTCACCCAGGACGACGGCGCCGATCGACCTCTCGTTGAGGTTCATCGCGACGCCGTTGATGCCGCCGGGGAACTCCAGCAGCTCCTCCGTCATCACCGAAGGCAGGCCCTCGACATGGGCGATGCCGTCACCGGTGTCCGTGACGACGCCTACCTCTTCTCGGCTGACTTCGGGAGAGTAGCTGGAGACGTACTTCTCGATCGCACTGCGGATCTCGTCCGACGAGATCGTCAGCTCCGCCATGTCGTTCCTGCTCTCGGTCGTTCTCAAGCGGTGTTGGTCTTGGTTGCGCGGCTGCTCGCGCGGGGCGCCGATACGCGCCTATCCCGCGAGCTGCCGCCGTAGTGCGGCCAACCGGCCCGCGGCGCTGCCGTCGATGATCTCGTCGCCGACCTGGATGACCAGGCCGCCGACCAGCGTCGGGTCCACCTCGGTGTGCACGGCGACTGGTCGGGAGTAGATCCGGCTGAGCAGCGCGGCCAGCCGTTCCTCCTGAGCGTCCGACAGCACGGTCGCGGAGCGAACGTGCGCCACGGAACGCTCCCGGCGCTTGGCGGCGGCTGCCGCCAACTCCTCCAGGCCCGCGACGGCCGTCCGGCCGCCCGGCTGGCTGACGAGCTGCTCCACCAGGGCCAGGGTGACCGGGTCACTCCGGTCGGTGAGCAACTGCCGGACCAGGGTCACCTTGCCCGCCGCCGACCCGGCGGGGTCGGACAGCAACTGGTCGAGCTCGGGCTGGCTGGCGACGATCCGGCCGAGGCGGAACAGCTCGTCCTCGACGGTGTCGAGCCGACCGGCGCGCTCGGCGCTGATCAGCATCGCCTCCCAGCTCAGCCGGCCGACGCCCTCCACGAGCTCGCGGGGGCTCGACCAGCGGGCGGTCACCACGGTCGCGAGGACGTTCAGCGCTCGGGCGCCGATCTTGCGCCCGAGCACCTCCCGCACCAGCGACTCGCGGTGTGCCGGCTCGCTCGCGGCGTCGGCGAGGGACCGGCGCAGCGAGGACTCCCGACCGAGCAGCCGGCTGACCGCTCCGAGGTCCTCGCCGACACCAGCCAGCTCCTCGCCGGTGACGCCGTCGAGTTCGGCGTGCAGCCGCTCGGCGGCGGCGGCGAAGGCGTCCCGACTCGCCGCGTGCAGTGTGGTCACGGTGGTCACGACGTCTCCACTCCCCTGTTCGGCACGATGGTCACCTGGTCACTTGCTCGCCGGAGCCGACACCGAGTCCAGCTCGTCCAGGAACCGGTCCACGGTCCCCCGACGACGGGCCTCGTCCTCCAGGGATTCGCCGATCACCCGGCTGGCCAGGTCGATCGACATCCGGCCCAGGTCGGCCCGGAGCTCGGCCACGATCTGGGCGCGCTGGGCGTCCAGCTGGGCCTGGCCCTGGGCGACGATGCGCGCGGACTCCTCCTGAGCCCGGGTCCGCATCTCCTCGATGATCTGGTCGCCCTCGGCACGAGCGTCGTCCCGGATGCGGGCCGCCTCGGCCCTGGCCTCGGCGAGCTGGGCCTGGTACTGCTCCAGCGTCTCCTTGGCCTCCTGTTGGGCCTTCTCGGCCCGGGCGATACCGCCCTCGATCTTGTCGGTTCGCTCGTCGAGCACGCGCTGGAAGATCGGGAGGACGAACTTCCAGAACAGCAGACCGACGAGAACGAAGCAGACCGCGGACCAGAAGATGTCGTACCCAGGCGGCAGCAGCGGATTCGGGTTGTCGCCCGCCGCCAGCACTGCGAATGTACTCACGATGGTCGCCTAACGGTCGGTTCGGATCAGCCCATGCCGCCGAAGAGGATGCCGGCGATGAGGCCCAGCAGACCCAGGACCTCGACGAAGGCGATACCCAGGATCATGGTGGTCCGCAGCTGACCGGCGATCTCCGGCTGACGGGCCATGCCCTCGACCGTCTTGCCGATCAGGATGCCCAGACCGATACCCGGGCCGAGAGTGGCCAGACCGTAGCCGACGGTCGCGATGTTGCCTTCGATCGCAGCGAGGATTTCCACTTCCGTGTCTTCCCTTTCATGTTGGCCTCCCGGTGTTCACCGGAAGGTCGTCTCTGGTGCTCGCAGGTCGTGCCGTCAGTGTTCGGCGTGGGACGCCAGGTCGATGTAGACGGCGGCGAGCAGAGTGAAGATGTACGCCTGCAGCACCGCCACCAGGATCTCGAAGAGCGTGAAGGCGAACCCGGCCCCGAGGGTCAGGACGCCGACCGGCGCGAGCAGCGCCGACCCCGCCTCGACGAACATGAAGTTGGTGGCGGAGAAGAACAGCACCAGGATCAGGTGGCCGGCCATCATGTTGGCCAGCAACCGGACCGTCAGCGCGAAGGGGCGCAGGATGAACGTCGAGACGAACTCGACGGGCACGATGATCGGCGCCATGTAGAGCGGCACACCCGACGGGAGCAGGTTGCTCTTCATGTAGGGGCCGAAACCCTGCGCCTTGATCCCCGCGTAGTTGAAGACGATCCACGCCACGATGGCCAACACCAGCGGCGTGCCGATGAGGCTGGTTCCCGCGATGTTGAGCAACGGGATCACGCCGGCGAGGTTCAACGCCGTGATCATGAAGAAGAACGTGGTGAGGATCGGCAGGAATCGTCGCGCCGCCCCCTTGCCGAGGATCTCCTCGGCGATGTGCAGGCGGACGAAGTCCAGGAAGTACTCGGCGACGTTCTGGAGCCCTCGGGGCACGAGCTTGGCCCGGCGCAGCGCGAGGATGAAGAACAACGCCAACAGCGCCACCATGACGAACCGGACCAGCATGATCCGGTTGATCTCGAAGATCGTGCCCTCGAACAGCAGGGCGCCGGGGTAGAACTCCTCGATACCGGGCGCGTGGAAACCCTCTCCGTCACCCGCGGCCAGCACGGCGGCCAACACTTGCGCGTTCAGTGTGGTCTCCCTGGTCGTAGCCGGCGCGGATCAGGCCCGGCCGAAACGGACGTACACGATGTAGAGCGCAGTAAGCAGCCCCAGCCCCAGACCGACGAAGGTCCACAGCCAGCTGTCACTGATCAGGTCAACGGCGAACCCGATGCCACCCCAGGCGATGGGGCCGGCGATCAGGGTCCTGATGAGCAACCCCCGGGTGGACTCACCCTTCTGGGGTGGTTTGTCCGACTGATCACTCATCTTGAAGCGCACTTTACCAACCGGATTCCGCCAGGACGAACCCCAGGGGCGTTAGCCGTCGTCACTGGTCAGAGCCTGATCGGCTCGCGGCGGGAGCGGTGTCGACCGCGTCGCCCGCCTCCGGGTCCACCCCGGGCCGGGCCGGTTCGTCCCCGGTGTCCGGTTCACTACTCGCCGTAGTGGTGTCGACGTAGGGCACCCGACTGGTGAGGATCACTCGGGTCTGGACCGCCATCACACCGATTACGGTCAGTACGACGACACCGAACAGCACTATCCGCGAGTAGAAGTCCTCGTTGCGCAACAGGGCCAGCACGACGAACAGCACGATCATCTTGCCCAGCCAAGAGCCGAGCACGGCCGCCGCCATCACGGTGGGGGACGCCGACGCGGTCATCACGCTGACCACCGTCGTGACCAGCATGAACCCGGCGGCGAGCGCGATCCCGATCGCCGCGCCCCACACCCCGGGAACCCCGTCGACCAGCCAACCGGCACCCAGCAGCACCGGGGTTCCCACCCCGAGTGCCAGCAGCGCCTGACGCAGGGCGGAACGCAGTGTCCCCGCCACGGTGGCTGCCTTCACCGCACGACCCCTCACTCGTCGACTGCGCGGGACGCACGCCCTCGCGCGGGACCATTGTCGCCCATACCCGGACCTCACCCGTCGACCGGGTGCCGGGCCGGCGCGCTCCGGGGACACCAGTGACCGTGCGTGATGACCGGGGGCGACACGGGGGCGGCGGCCGGATGTGGCCAGGGCCGCGTCAGGGGCGGCGGCGGTTCGCCAGTTCGCGCAGCCGGGGCACGGCCGACACGATCACGGCGATCAACAGGCCACCCAGCACGCCCCACACGACCACCGACGGGTCGAAGATGGTCACCGCGACCGCCCCGAACGCCAGCAACGCCGCCCACAGGTAGATCAACATGACCGCGCGGCGCTGGGAGTGGCCGATCTCCAGCAGGCGGTGGTGCAGGTGCATCTTGTCCGCGCTGAACGGGCTCTGCCCGCGCCGGGTCCGGCGGATGATCGCCATGATCAGGTCGAGCAGCGGGACGAAGAGCACGGCCGCCACCACGAGCAGCGGGGAGAGCAGCGCGATCGCGTCGCTCGCGCTGTAGCGGGAGTAGTCGATGTCGCCGGAGGCCGTCGTGCTCGCCGCCGCGAGCATCAGGCCGATCAGCATCGACCCCGAGTCACCCATGAAGAGCCGGGCCGGCTGGAAGTTGTACGGAAGGAAGCCCAGGCAACCGCCCGCCAGGGTGGCCGCGATCAGCGCCGGCGGGTAGGCGCCGACGTCACCGCCCACGTCCGAGAGCAGGCCCAGGGAGAACACGCAGATCGCCGAGGCCGCGATGAACCCGATGCCCGCCGCCAGCCCGTCGAGGCCGTCGACGAAGTTCATCGCGTTGATCATCGTGACGGCGAGCAGCACGGTGAGCACCGCGCCCTGGTTGCCGGAGAGCACCAGCAGGGAGCCGACGCTGTCGCCCTGCTCCCCCCACGGCACCCAGAAGAAGAACCACTGCACGCCGAAGAGCACCAGGATGCCGGCGGTCATGATCTGACCGGCCAGCTTCGTGATCGAGTCCAGCTCGAAACGGTCGTCGAGCATCCCGATCAGCACGATCACGCCGCCCGCGACGGCCACCCCGAGGATCTCGTAGGAGTAGTCGAAGGCACGGCTGAGGACCGGGAGCCGCCAGGCGAGCAGCATGCCGGCCACCACGCCGATGAAGATCGCGACCCCGCCCATCCTGGGCATGGGTTTGACGTGGACATCCCGCTGCCGGGGATGCGCCACGGCGCCGATGCGGATGGCGAGCAGCCGGATCATGCCGGTGACCAGGAAGGTCACGGCGGCTGCCGTCAGTCCCACGAGGAGGTACTCGCGGACCGGTAAGCCGGCCGGAGCGAAACCTGGCATCACGCTTGTCGTACCGCTTCTGTTCGTCAGGCCGGACGGGGGTAGGCGGGAAGGGCTGCCACGAGTTCGGCCACCCCGGCGCCGACCTCCGCGAGGACGTCGTCACCGGCGGGGGTACCGGGCTCGGCGCGAACCGCTCGAGCGAGCAGCCGGGCGATCTCCGCCATCTCGGGCTCCCGCATGCCCTGTGTGGTGACGGCCGGCGATCCGATCCGGATGCCGGAGGCGATCGTGGGCTTGGCAGGGTCGAAGGGGATGGCGTTCTTGTTGAGGGTGATGCCGGCGGCCTCGGCCCTGCCCTCGGCCTCGGCGCCGCTCACCCCGAGGGCGCGCAGGTCCAGCAGCGCCAGGTGGGTGTCGGTCCCGCCGGAGACGGCGCGCATCCCCTCCGCCACCAGCCCGGCCGCCAGCGCCCCGGCGTTCACCACCACCTGCCGCGCGTACTCCTGGTAGGCGGGGCTGGCCGCCTCGCGGAGCGCGACCGCCTTCGCCGCGACCGCGTGCATCAGCGGCCCGCCCTGGGTGAAGGGGAACACGGCCCGGTCGATGGCCCTGGCGTGCTCGGCGCGGCAGAGGATCATGCCGCCGCGCGGGCCGCGCAGCACCTTGTGGGTGGTGCAGGTGACGACGTCGGCATAGGGAACCGGGGACGGGATGGCGCCGCCGGCGACCAGCCCGATGACGTGGGCGGCGTCGACCACCAGCACGGCGCCCACCTCGTCGGCGATCTCGCGGAACGCCGCGTAGTCGATCAGGCGCGGGTACGCGGTGGCGCCGGCGATCAACAGCCGGGGTCGGTGCTCCCGCGCGAGGTCGCGCACCTGGTCGTAGTCGATCAGTTCGGTGTCCGCGCGCACTCCGTAGGAGACCGCGTGGAACCAGCTCCCCGAGAAGTTCACCCGCGAGCCGTGGGTGAGGTGGCCGCCCTGCTTGAGGTCCATGGCCAGCACGGTGTCCCCGGGGCTCGCGAACGCGGCGTAGGCGGCGAGGTTGGCGCTGGCCCCCGAGTGGGGCTGGAGGTTGGCGTGCTCGGCGCCGAACAGTTCCCGAGCCCGCGCGGTCCCGATCTCCTCGGCGCGGTCGACCTGGGCGCAGCCCCCGTAGTAGCGGTGTCCCGGATAGCCCTCGGCGTACTTGTTGGACAGGGTGGACCCCAGGGCGGCCAGCACCGCCGGACTGGTCAGGTTCTCGCTGGCGATCAGTTGCAGCCCGCCCCGCACGCGGTCGAGTTCCCCCAGGACGACGTCGGCGATCTCGGGGTCGGTGTCACGCAGGGAGCCGAAGTCCGGCCCCCAGAACGGCGTGCTCACTGCTGACTGCTCCTCGCCTCGGGTGGGAACGAGTGACCGCGTCGCCTCGCCACGAGCGGTTGGCCCGACGGGGTCTGGCCCGCGGTGTCCGCCCGCCGTCAGGTCTCCACCAACCGGCGCCCTCGCGCGTAGCGGTGTCACAGACCATAGCCCTGGTTGGTGGCGCGGGGCACACCAGCCTCGCCGACGGGAGGACCGCCGCGTACGGGCGCCGCGCACCAGGAACCGGTCGCGGGGCGCCAGGCCGATCGCGTGCCCTCACGCTACTGCGTGATCTTGTCGTCAGGTCGGCGGCCCGACCTCCCCCGGTGGGCCGGGCGACCGCCAGGACGAGCCCGGGCCCCGGGTGACCGCGCCCACGGCGACGGCGCCGCCCGCGCCGATCGTGGCGAGGACCACAGCGTCCCGGGGTGCCTCAGTCCGCGACGGCCACCTCGACGCCCAGGACCTCGGAGATCTCCGCACTCGACACCGCGCCCACCCGCAGGATCCGGGGTGCCGGGCCGGTCAGGTCGACCATCGTGGACGGGGTCGCGCGCTCGGCTGGGCCGCCGTCGAGGTAGACGGGAACGTCCTCAGCGAGCTGGTTCCTGGCCTCCTCCGCCGTGGTGGCCGGCGGCTGGCCGGACCGGTTGGCACTGGAGACGGCCATCGGACCGACCTCGCGCAGCAGTTCCAGGGCCACCGGGTGCAACGGCATCCGCAGCATCACGGTCCCCCGGGTCCGGCCGAGGTCCCAGGCCAGGGAGGGCGCGTGGTTGAGCACCAGGGACAGGCCACCGGGCCAGAACGCCTCGATCAGCGCCCGGGCCTGCCGGGGCACCGACAGCACCAGGCCGTCGATCGTCGTCCACGACCCGACCAGTACCGGGACGGGCATGTCCGGGCCGCGTCCCTTGACGGACAACAGGCTGCGGACGGCGGCGGAGTCGAAGGCGTCGCACCCCAGCCCGTACACCGTGTCGGTGGGCAGGACGACGAGCTGGCCGGCGCGCACCGTCTCCGCGGCGGCGGCGAGCCCCGCCTGCCGGGTCTCGGGAATGTTGCAGTCATAGCTCGTGCTCACAGGCACGATCCTGGCACCCGGGCGGTTGGCGGGAGCAGCGGGACCTGCCCGCCGGGCGGCGGGCCGGGTGACCCCACCGGTCCGGGCGGCCCGCGCGGCGGGTCCTGGAGGCACCGGGGGACCGCTCCCCCGGCGTGGTCGACCGCGGATTCCGCCGTCCCGCCCCCGTGCTCGACAGGGGGACTGCCCCGCACTCCGATGCGGAAATCGGCGAACCGCCGGCCCACCGGTGGCTCCCCGGATTCACCGAGTCCCGTTCGTTTCGTTCACCGGTTCGCCTTTTCGCCGTCCACGAGCGGAACGAACGAAGAATGGCGGGCGGCGACGTCGCGCCTTTCCCCCACGACGACGAATAGTGCTTTCCGCGCCGAACCCGCAGCGCAGCGGGTCCCCTGTCCCGTTTTGGGCCGATTCTGACCGCCTCGGATACTCCTTCCGAAGGCATCCGGAGATCCGCACGGGCGCCGTTCCGGTACTCCCACCGGCCTCATCGGAACCCTGCGGGCGACCCGCACCCTTGACATCGGCACCGGGCGGTGTTTTGTTTCCGACCACCATTTTTCCGCCTGTGAGTGGAGGTCATCTTCATGGCCCTTTCCCCTGTGCCGACGTCCGGTCGACGTGGCCGGAGAAGGAATGCCGGTGTCCTGGCGGCCGTCCTGGCCGTCGGCTCGACCCTCGCCGTACCGACAGCCCACGCCGACGTCGACGCTGTCCCCGAGGTCGGCACCTCGACGGCGCTGGCGTCGACGACGAGTGACCCGTCCTCGGCGGCCGGGGTGACCCCGCTCGTCCTCACCTGGGAGGACGACTTCGAGGGTCCGTCCGGCGCCGCACCGGACCCCGCCAAGTGGAACCACGAGATCGGTGGCCACGGTTGGGGGAACAACGAGCTCCAGTACTACACGGCCGACCGCCGCAACTCCGCGCTCGACGGGCAGGGCAACCTCGTCATCACCTCGACCCGGGAGGGCACCGAGGGGCTGAGCTGCCACTACGGCCCCTGCCAGTTCACCTCGGCCCGCCTGACGACGCAGAACAAGTTCTCGCAGCGCTACGGCCGTTTCGAGGCCCGCATCCAGGTCCCCCGGGGCAACGGGGTGTGGCCCGCGTTCTGGATGCTGGGGGACGGCTTCCCCGAGACCCCCTGGCCCCACAGCGGTGAGATCGACATCATGGAGGTCATCGGCCGGGAGGGCGGCACCGCGCACGGCACCATCCACGGCCCCGGCTACTCGGCCGGCGAGGGGATCACCGGTTCGTACACCCTGCCCGGCGGGCAGCAGTTCGCCGACGGGTTCCACGTCTTCGCGGTCGACTGGTCGCCGGAAGGCATGGTGTGGTCGGTGGACGGGCACGTGTACCACCAGGTGACGCGGTCCAGCGTGGGCAACAACCCGTGGGTGTTCGACCAGAACTTCTTCATGATCCTGAACTCGGCGGTGGGCGGCGACTGGCCCGGTCCGCCCGACGACTCCACCCAGTTCCCCCAGCGGATGCTCATCGACTACGTGCGGGTCTACGAGGGCTCGGGGACACCGCCGCCCGGCGACGGGACCGGGACGATCAGGGGCATCGGCGAGCTGTGCCTGGACGTGGCCGGCGGCAACGCCAGCGACGGAACCCCGGTCCAGATCGCGCACTGCAACGGCTCCGACGCCCAGCAGTGGACCCGGCAGGGCGACACCATCCGCTCCCTGGGGTTCTGCCTCGACGTCGCGGGCGGCGATCCCTCCGCCGGCACCCGGGTGCAGATCGCGCACTGCAACGGCTCGGACGCGCAGCGGTGGCGGGTCGAGTCGGGGGACATCGTCTCGGTGCTGGCCAACCGGTGCCTGGGCACGGAGCACGGACGCTGGGACGACGGCACTCCCACACTGATCTGGGACTGCACGGGTGCGGTCGACCAGAAGTGGTACCCGTACTGGTGATGCCCGGTTGACGGCCGGCGCTGGTGACGGCGCCGGCCGTTCGCCCCGGGCCGGGTCAGGACAACGAACGCCGCAGGGCCGTGGCGAACCGGGGCCGTCCGGCCAGGTCGGGGTGGTCGGCCACCTCGGTGAGCACCTGACGGGCCCGCAGGAGTTCCGGCACCGCCTCCCCGTGGGTGTCGTCGTGCTCCAGCGCCAGCGCCCCGCCGGGGCGGAGCAGCCGCACCGCGCAGTGCACGACCTGGCGGATGGTCTCCAGGCCGTCGAGGCCGCCGAACACCGCCGCGTGCGGGTCGTGCTCGGCGACCTCGACCGGCACGGGCGTGCCCTCGGGCACGTAGGGCGGGTTGCACACGACGAGGTCGACCGTGCCGTCCAGCTCCGACAGCAGCTCCGGGTCGCCGACGTCACCGAACCGGAGGTCCACCGGACGGTCCCCGGCGCCCACCAGGGCGTTGGCGTTGCGCCTCGCCCAGGCGAGCGCGCTCGGGTCCCGCTCCACCGCGTGGACGGTGGCGTCGGGGCGGGCGTTCGCGAAGGCCAACGCCAGGACACCGGACCCGGTGCACAGGTCCACGACCGTCGGCTGCCTGGTGCGGCGCAGGTGCGCCAGCCCCCAGGCCAGCAGCAGCTCCGTCTCCGGCCTCGGCACGAAGACGCCCGGCCCCACGCTCACCGTGATCGCCCCCATCGCCGCCCAGCCGGTGATGTGCTGGAGGGGAATCCCCTTCGACCGTTCCCTGACCAGCCGGTGCAGTTCCTCGACCACGGCGACGGTCACCAGCGGGACCATCGTGAGCTTGGTGCGTTCCACCCCGACGACGTGGGCGGCGAGCAGCTCGGCGTCCGCCCGGGGGCTCGCCACCCCGGCCTCCCGCAGAATCCGTTCGGCCTCGGCGACGGCGAGTCGCAACGGCTGCTTGGACAATTCCTCCCCCTCCCGGTCCGGGACCCGTCTCCCCGCACCAGCCAACCACGGCTGGGCAGGCACGCCCGGTCAGCGACCCCGCGACCCGGCCAACCCGTCGACCGGGTTACCGGGGCGGTCCCCCGTCCGAGTGGCCACCGCCGCCCCGACCGCCCGGACCGGCGGCCCGGTGATGGCGGTCAGGCCGTCGGTGCCGCGCTGCGTTCCATCCGCTCCTGGCGGTCGGCGGCGCCCAGCGCGTCCAGCACCGCGTCGAGGTCACCCTCGAGGACCTGGTCCAGGTTGTGCGCCTTGTACCCGACCCGGTGGTCGGAGATCCGGTTCTCCGGGAAGTTGTAGGTGCGCACCCGCTCGGACCGGTCGACGGTGCGCACCTGGCTGCGGCGGGCCGCGGAGGCCTCCCGCGCGGCCTGTTCCTCCGCCGCGGCCACCAGCCGCGCGCGGAGCACCTGCATCGCCCTGGTCTTGTTCTGCAACTGGCTGCGCTCGTTCTGGCAGGACACGACGATGCCGGTGGGCAGGTGGGTGATCCGGACCGCGGAGTCCGTCGTGTTCACGCTCTGCCCGCCGTGCCCGGAGGACCGGAAGACGTCCACCCGGAGGTCGTTCTCGTCGATCTCGACGGCGACGTCCTCCTGTTCCGGGTACACGAGCACCCCGGCCGCGGAGGTGTGGATGCGGCCCTGCGACTCCGTCACCGGGACCCGTTGGACGCGGTGCACCCCGCCCTCGAACTTCAGCCTCGACCACACGCCGTCGGCCTGGACGGGGCCCTTCACGACCATCGTGGCGTCCTTGATGCCCCCGAGTTCCGACTCGGTGACGTCCAGCACCTCGGTGCGCCACCCCCGGCGCTCGGCGTACCGCTCGTACATCCGTAGCAGCTCGGCGGCGAACAGCGCCGACTCCGCTCCGCCCTCCCCCGACTTGATCTCCAGCACCGCGTCGGAGGAGTCGTGCGGGTCGCGGGGGACGAGCAGCTCGGCGACCCTCGCCTCCAGCTCGGGGAGCTGGGCGGCCAGCTCCTCGGCCTCCTCGGCGAAGGCCTGGTCCTCAGCGGCCAGTTCCCGGGCCGCCTCCAGGTCGGTGCGCACCCGTTCCAGCTCGCGGGCGGCCTGCACGACGGGCCGTCAGCTCGGCG
>NZ_AGVX02000017.1 GCF_000239155.1 Actinoalloteichus spitiensis RMV-1378 | reverse complement strand
GGGGCCGGCGCCTCGGCGTCGGCCGTCCCCGCCGGTGCGGTGGCCGGGTGGCCCGGTGTCATCGCCGCCTACCCCGATCGGGTGGCGGTGCCGTCCGAGGCGCGGATCGTCACCCTTCACGAGGGCGGCACCCCGCTGCTGCCGGCGCCCCACCTCAGCGAACTCACCGGAACCTCCGTCTACCTGAAGGTGGAGGGCGTCAACCCCACCGGCTCCTTCAAGGACCGGGGCATGACGGTCGCGATCACCCACGCGCTGGCCGCCGGTAGCCAGGCCGTGATCTGCGCGTCCACCGGCAACACCTCGGCCTCCGCCGCCGCCTACGCGGCCAGGGCAGGCCTGACCTGCGCGGTCCTGGTGCCCAGCGGGAAGATCGCCCTGGGCAAGATGGCCCAGGCCGTCGCCCACGGCGCCCGGATCCTCCAGGTGGCCGGCAACTTCGACGACTGCCTGGAACTGGCTCGCAAGACCGAGGCCGAGCACCCCGTGACCCTGGTCAACTCGGTCAACCCGGTGCGCATCGAGGGGCAGAAGACGGCGGCCTTCGAGATCTGCGACGTCCTCGGCCGGGCCCCCGACATCCACTGCCTGCCGGTGGGCAACGCCGGGAACATCACCGCCTACTGGAAGGGCTACCAGGAGTACGCGCGCGACGGCCTGGTGCCGGGCACGCCCAGGATGTTCGGCTTCCAGGCGGCGGGTGCGGCCCCGATGGTGCACGGAGAGCCGGTGGCCAACCCCGAGACGATCGCCACCGCGATCCGGGTGGGCAGCCCCGCGTCCTGGCAGGGAGCCGAGCAGGCCAGGGCGGAGTCCGGCGGCCGGTTCGACGCGGTGACCGACGAGCGGATCCTGCACGCCTACCGGCTGCTGTCCGCCCGGGAGGGGGTCTTCGTCGAGCCCGCCTCCGCCGCCAGCGTCGCCGGTCTGCTGCTGTCCTCGGAGGCGGGGCGGTTGGACGCGGGCTCCGTGGTGGTGTGCACCGTCACCGGGCACGGCCTGAAGGACCCCGGCACCGCGCTGGATGGCGCGGTGGAGGTGGAGCCGCTGCCCGTCGACGCGAACGCCGTCGCCGCCGCGCTGGAACTCGGATGAGCCTCCGGGGACGAGCGGCGCGCCCGGGGCGGAGGCGGCCGTGATCGGGCGGGAGCTGCGGATCCGGGTTCCCGCGTCGACGGCGAACCTGGGGTCGGGGTTCGACACCCTCGGGCTCGCGCTGGCGCGGTACGACGAGGTGCGGCTCCGGGTGGTGGAGCGGGGCATCCGGGTGGAGGTCTCCGGTGAGGGCGCCGACGCGGTCCCCCGGGACGCCAGCCACCTGCTGGTGCGGGCGTTGCGGGCCGCCACGGACGCGCTGGGCGTGGAACTGCCCGGGGTGGAGCTGCGGTGCGTCAACCGCATCCCGCACGCGCGAGGTCTGGGGTCCTCCGCCGCCACCATCGTGTCCGGGGTCGCGGCCGGGTACGCGTTGGCCGGGCGGGAGCCGGACGAGTCGGCGCTCGACCTCGCCGCCCGGTTCGAGGGACACGCCGACAACGTCGCGGCGAGCATGCTCGGTGGGGTGGTCGTCGCCTGGTCCTCGGCCGGGGCGTCCCCGGCGTTCCGCGCGCTGCGGCTGGAACCGCACGCCACGCTCGCGCCGGTGCTGCTGGTGCCCGAGGTGGAGTCGGCCACGCACACCACCCGCGGGCTGCTCCCGGAGCGGGTGCCGCACGAGGACGCGGCGTTCACGGCCAGCCGGGCTGCCCTCGCCGTGGCGGCGTTGACCTCGCGGCCCGACCTGCTGCTCGACGCGACCGCCGACAGGCTGCACCAGGAGTACCGGCGGCCCGCCTGGCCCCGGGCGCTGGCGCTGGTCGAGGAGCTGCGCGCCGCCGGCGTCCCGGCCGCCATCTCCGGGGCGGGGCCCACCGTCGTCGCCTTCCCCACCGGCGAGCTGTCGTGGGCGGGGTTCGACACCACCGGGTTGGCGGTGTGCCCGTTGGCGGTGGACACCCGGGGAGTGACGGTCCGTGAGGAGTCGGCCGGGCGGTGACCAGCCGTGGGGCCCTCCCAGGGCTGTTCGTGGTCCCCGGTCGGAGGGCCTCGCGGGCAGCCGGTAACATGGAGTCATCGGAGGGGGATGGCCGCGGCGAACCACCACGCTGGCCAGAACCGCTGGAACCCCAGCCTTTCGCCAGTACCCCCGCTACCTGGTCGCCTTCTCCGTCAGCCACACCCGATCGACGGCACAACACCCTCCATCGGTGGTGATCTTGCCCGTTTGGTTCGGCCGCCGGGAGACACGCAGGTGACGCGGGTTGTTGCGAGCTGTTGACGAGCGGTCTACCCTCGAAGGCGATCAGTCACCGCGCGCACGGGCGCCGGTACCGTCCCGGGTAGTCAACTCGGGAGGCATTCTCTCGCTATGAGGTTGGTTCGCGCTATCCAGCGGGGACCAGCGGTGGAGAGTACCCGGACAGCCTGGGGTGGCCGAGGGGTCCGTACGGGTGGTTCTTCGTGAGTGTCGTCAGGTGTGGCAGCGTCGAGAATCGCCATAAGCGGGCAGGTTAGGGTGCGTGCGGGCAGAACGTCGTGACCGCCAGTTCTGCCCCCGAGCCCGCAGTGCCGCACTGCGTCCCGCAGCGTGGCAGGTCCGCTGGTCCGCGTAGGAGGCGCGGACCGGTCAGGAAGGACATTTGTGAGCAACACCGAACTGTTGAGCGGCGAGGCGGGCACGGCGGCCTCGGCTGCTGACCAGCCAGAAGCGGATAAGCCCAAGTCACGCAAGGGCTCTGCGGCGAAGGGGGAGGTACCGCAGCAGGCGGACAACGGAGCCGCTCCCCGTCGGCGCGGAGGGCTGTCCAGCATGGTGATGGCGGAGCTTCGCCAGCTCGCCGGGGAACTCGGCATCACCAGCACCACTGGAATGCGTAAGGGTGATCTCATCGCCGCCATCAAGGAGCGGCAGGGCGGTGGTTCCGCCAAGACCGACACCGCTGCGCAGCTGCCGTTCGGGTCCGAGGACCAGGGCAAGACCGAGCAGACCTCCGGGGACGCGCCGGCGCAGTCGGCTCCCAGCCGCCGCGCCCGGGGCGGCGGTGCGTCCGAGAGCGCGTCGTCCGGCGAGGGCGAGGAGGACGGTGGCCGTCGCGGCCGGCGTCGCCGCACCTCGAGCCGGGCCGCCAGCGCCACCGACGGTGGCGGCGAGTCCCGCGAACGTGTCGGCGGTGAGGACCGGGGTGGCGAGCGTCAGAGCGAGCGTTCCGGTGACCGCCAGGAGCGCGGCGAGCGCCAGGAGCGTGGCGACCGGCAGGACCGCGCGTCGCGCAACGACCGGCAGAACGACGGTCGGGACGACGACGACGAGGACGGCGGTGGCCGTCGGCGGGGCCGTCGGTTCCGGGACCGCCGTCGGGGTCGCGGCCGCGCCGAGGGCGGCGGGAACGAGCCGGAGGTGCGGGAGGACGACGTCCTCCTGCCGGTGGCCGGCATCCTGGACGTGTTGGAGAACTACGCGTTCGTCCGCACCTCGGGGTACCTGGCCGGCCCGAACGACGTCTACGTCTCCCTGTCGTTGGTCCGCAAGTACGGGCTCCGCCGGGGCGACGCGATCACCGGTGTGGTCCGCCAGCCGCGCGAGGGCGAGCAGCAGCGTCAGAAGTTCAACCCGATGGTGCGGGTCGACTCCATCAACGGCCTCGCGCCGGACGCCGCCCGGGGCCGCCCGGAGTTCACCAAGATGACTCCGCTGTACCCGAACGAGCGGTTGCGGTTGGAGACCGAGTCGCACGCCCTGACCGGCCGGGTCATCGACCTGGTCATGCCGGTGGGCAAGGGGCAGCGGGCCCTGATCGTCTCGCCGCCCAAGGCCGGCAAGACGATGGTGCTCCAGGCCATCGCCAACGCCATCACGACCAACAACCCCGAGTGCTACCTGATGGTCGTGCTGGTCGACGAGCGGCCCGAGGAAGTCACCGACATGCAGCGCTCGGTGAAGGGCGAGGTCATCGCCTCGACCTTCGACCGGCCGCCGTCCGACCACACCACGGTGTCGGAGCTGGCCATCGAGCGGGCGAAGCGGTTGGTGGAGCTGGGTTACGACGTGGTCGTGCTCCTCGACTCCATCACCCGGCTCGGCCGGGCCTACAACCTGGCGGCTCCGGCCTCCGGGCGGATCCTCTCCGGTGGTGTCGACTCGACCGCGCTGTACCCGCCGAAGCGGTTCCTGGGCGCGGCGCGCAACATCGAGAACGGTGGTTCGCTGACCATCTTCGCGACCGCGCTGGTCGAGACGGGATCCGCCGGCGACACGGTGATCTTCGAGGAGTTCAAGGGCACCGGCAACGCGGAGCTGAAGCTCGACCGCAAGATCGCGGACAAGCGGACGTTCCCGGCGGTCGACGTCGACGCCTCGAGCACCCGCAAGGAGGAGCTCCTGCTCTCGCCGGACGAGCTCGCCGTCACGCACAAGCTGCGGCGTGTCCTCTCCGCGCTGGACGACCAGCAGGCGCTCGACCTGCTGCTGGAGCGGCTGCGGAAGACCCGGACGAACATCGAGTTCCTGATGCAGGTGGCGAAGAACACCCCTGGCGGGAACGGGGACTGAGGACGCACCGGAGGCGTTGCCGCCCCGCCACGGCGGCAGGGCCTCCGGTCACCCCGGGACCCTCGCCGCCGCCCCCGAACAGCGGTTCGCCTCGCGGCCGCCGGAGGGGGCGGAACGCCGGCCGGCCAGCAGCAGCGCCCAGCACACCACGGCAGCGGCGGCGCAGCCCAGCGCCGCCGGCATGGGGACCGGAAGGTCGCCCACGGTCAACGCGCACGTGATCAGCAACATGCCGTAGGGCCAGCTCAGCAAGCGCGCCGACCACCGGCGGGACCACGGGACCGAACCGGCGAACACGGCGTTCAACCCGGCCGCGGCCCCGAACAGGACGGACCAGTCCGGGCGGACGGTGTCCCCGGTGACGGGCAGCACCAGGCTCAGACCGCCCAGACCGACGACCGTGCACAGGAACGTCGGGGCCACCAGGAGCCAGGCCCACACCCGCAGCGGTCCGAGGTTCGCGCACAGCACGGCCCCAGCATGGGGCAGCCCGCGTGAGCGGCGCCCGGAACCGGCGGCCCAGATCGCCCGACGGGCCGATACGGCGACGGGTGGTTCCTCAGTGACGGTGAGTGGGACCGCGATGACCGGAAACAGATGACGGCCCTCCCGCGTTGTGGAGGGTGGCGGCGACGCGGTGGGCATCTGGCACACTGGTTCGCCGAACACGGCTCCGGTTCACCCCCTCGCCCGGCCCCGGTAGCACCGGGCTGGCCAGGCAGGGCGGACCCGGCGGCCACGGACGAAGGGACACACCTGTGAAGACCGGTATCCACCCCGAATACGTGACCACGCAGGTCACCTGCGGTTGCGGCAACACCTTCACCACCCGGAGCACCCGCTCCACCGGTGCGGTGACCGTCGAGGTCTGCTCCAACTGCCACCCGTTCTACACGGGCAAGCAGCGCATTCTGGACACCGGTGGCCGGGTGGCCCGGTTCGAGGCCCGTTACGGCCGCCGCAAGAAGTAGCCCCTTCGACGGCGCCCACCCCACCGCGCAGGCGGGGTGGGCGCCGTCGGCGTGTTTCTGGGGTGCCGGCCCGCCGTGACCAGGGCCGGGCGTGTCGTGAAGGACGGAGGGTGCGGCGTGGAGAACTCGACGCTACGGAGCTTGCTCACCGAGTACGGGGAGCTGGAGGAGCGGTTGGGTGATCCCACCGTGCTGGCGGACCGTGCGGCGGCCCGCCGCTACGGCCGGCGGCAC
>NZ_AGVX02000018.1 GCF_000239155.1 Actinoalloteichus spitiensis RMV-1378 | reverse complement strand
CCCGCCGCTCCGGCTCGTCCAGGAGCGGCAGGCGCGACAGCGGGCGGGTCGGGTGGTCCACGGCCCAGGCCAACAGCCGCGCGTAGCGCGCGGCGAAGCGGCGCGCCCAGTCCTCGGTGAACACGCCGCTGTCGTAGACGACACCGACAGCCATCCCCTGGTCGGTGTACCGCAGGTGGGTCTCCACCTCGAAGTGGGCGGCGACCACGGGCGGCGCCAGCAGGGCCGTGTCGCACCCGGGCAGGCGGAGGCCGCCTCCGCCGGTGTCCGACCGTTCGTCGGTCACGTCGAACCAGTGGCGGAACACCGGGTTGTCCTCCCCCGACCGTTCCAGGCCGAGCCCCGCCACCACCTCGTCGAAGGGAAGTCCCTGGTGGTCGTGGGCGTCGAGCACCCGGTCCCGCACCTGGGCGGCCAGCTCGGCCAGCGAGGGGTCCCCCACCAACCTGGTCCGGATCGCCACCGTGTTCACGAAGCAGCCGACGGTGTTCTCGACGTCCGGGTCGAGCCGACCGTCCGCCGCCGTGCCGACCACCACGTCGTCGACGCCCCCCGACCAGCCGAGGAGGAAGGCCTGCACCGCCATGCCCACGGCGAAGGGCGTCACCCGGTTCCGGAGGGCGAACTCCGCCAGCGCCGCGTCGAGGGCCGGGGGGAGCGGGAGGACCACCTCGGCGCCCGCCGGGCCGTCGCCAGGGCCGCCCGCCCCGGGCGAGGTCGCGTCCGGGGTGAGGGTGAGCACCGTGGCGTCGGCCAGTTCCTCCCGCCAGTACGCGAGGTCGTCCGCGTCGTCCTCCGGGTCGCGGGCGGCGGCGTCCCGGGCCGCGTGGTCGAGGTACCCGAGCCCGACCGGCGGCGGTCCGAGCTCGGGTACCTCGCCCCGCGCGGCGGAGTAGGCGGCGGAGAGCTCCGCCTCCAGCACGGGCCTGGACCCGCCGTCGAAGACCAGGTGGTGGGCGGCGACCAGCAACAGGGCGCGGGTGCCGGTCAGCCGGAACAGGACGATCCGGGTGAGGGGCCCCGCGATGGGGTCGAACGGGGCGGCGACCCGCTCCAGTACCTGGCGGCGGGCCTCCCGTTCGGCGTCCCGGTGGCCGCGCAGGTCCGCCACCTCCAACCGGACCGCGTCCGGCGGTCCGAGTCGTTGGCCCGGCCAACCCCGGGACTCGGTGATCCGCGCCCGCAGCACCTCCTGGCGGGACACCAGCGAATCCACCGCCTCGGCCAGTGCCGGCACGTCCAGCCCGCCGGTGATCTCGTACAGCGTCGGCACCGTGTAGGCGTCGCCACGTCCGAGCTGGTGCAGGAACCACAGCCGTCGCTGCGCCGACGACAACGGGAACACCGTGGTCTCGGCCGCTGTGCCCGTCGGCCGACAGGTCGTCGTCGTGTCCTCTGCCACGGAAAACACCTCGCGAAGACGTGGGTCCCCACCGGGAAACGAACACGGGGGCCGGAATGCGACGGTTTCCCCGCATTGATCGGGGGTGGAACGAACGGGCGAAACGTGCTCATCCTACGAATGCCCGCCTGATCGCGGAACACGGGGAATCCACCGGTTCCCGTCGAGGTGCGAACCCCGCATCCACCACACCGCTCCCGCTGTCCCGCCGGCGGGACAGCGAGGACACCCCTGTCCAGTGCCAACGACGCCGCGCCGGCCCGGTCCTGCCGCGCCGTCCCCTCGGTGGACTCGTCCGACGATCCCGCCGGAATCGGTTTTTCTCGCGTTCTCCGGCATCGGAGAACCATCCCTCCGCTTCCTATGCTGGCCCGGGTGGTGATTTCCGTTTCCCGCGCCCGGCGCGGGAGGAACACCGTGAACGAGAGCGGAATGAGGAGCCTCGGACGTGAGCCAGGAGAAGGAAGCCGGAAACGCGGCCGGCAGCACCGGAACCGTCGAGGAACTGCTCCAGCGCCGGATGGCGGGACGCGCACGGCGCAGGAGGACCAGCATCGGATCCGTTCCGCGCGCCGACCCTCCGCTGCTTTCGTACGAACAGCGGCGGTTGTGGTTCCTCGACGGTCTGGTTCCCGGCAGCGTCGCCTACACGGTGCCCAGTACCACCCGGTTCCGGGGCCCGTTGGACCTGTCCGCGTTCCGGTCGGCCACCGATGCGGTGGTCGCCCGGCACGAGACCCTGCGTTCCCGGTTCGACGAGGCGGCGGGGGAACCCTTCCACCGCGTCGACGAGGACGGCGGGACCGAGTTCACCGTCGAGGACCTCAGCGGACACCCCGACCCGGAACGCCGCGCCAGGGAGGTGCTCGCCGACGAGCACGAGGTCCCGTTCGACCTACGGACCGGGCCGCTGCTGCGCACCCGGGTGCTGCGGCTGGGCCCCGAGGACCACGTGGTGTCCACCGTGTTCCACCACATCGTCTTCGACCGCGACTCGCTGGCGATCTGGAACGCCGAACTCGGCGAGGCCTACACCGCGTACCAGGCCGGACGGGCACCGAACCTGCCTCCGCTGCCAGCGCAGTTCCCCGACTTCGCCGCCTGGCAACGCCAGACGCTGACCGAGGAGCGGATCGAGGACTCCCTGCGCCACTGGGTGTCCCGCCTGGCCGGCACACCCGCGGTGCTCGAACTCCCCGCCGACCACCCGCGTCCCGAGATGCCCTCGCACCACGCGGGAGTCCTCGACTTCGTCGTGCCCGGCGACGTGTCGGACCGGGTGCGCGCCCTCGCCGAGCGCCGGGGTACGACGGTGTTCACCGTAGCCCTGGCCGCCTTCCACGTCCTGCTCGGCCGCTACACCGGCCTCTCCCAGGTCCTGACGGGCTACCCGAGCAACGGGCGGACCGAGGTCGAGCTGGAGGGCCTGGTCGGTTTCTTCGCCAACTCCCTGCCCGCCCACGGCGACCTTTCCGGGAACCCCACCTTCGAGGTGCTGCTGGACCGGACGCACGACACCCTGCTCCACGGCCACCAACACCGGGCCGTTCCCTTCGACCGCCTGGTCGACCGGCTGGTCCCCGTCCGGGATCTCAGCCGCAACCCCTTGGTCCAGGTCTGGTTCGACGTGGCGACCGGGGGCGGGTCGAGGACGGCGTCCCTACCCGGTGTGGAGGCGAGCACCTTCGACGTCGGCTCCGCCCACACCCGGTTCGACGTCGAGATCCATGTCGAGGACCACCGGCCCGCCCCGCTGGGGGGCCGCGTCTTCTACGCCCGGGACCTGTTCGACCCCGACACCATGCGCCGCTTCGCGCACCACTACACCGTGCTGCTGGCGTCCCTGGTCACCGAACCAGGCAGGCGGATCTCCCGCGCGGAGCTCCTCGACCCCGCGGAACGGGACCGCCTGCTCGCCTGGGGCAGCGCCCCGGTGTGACCGGGGCACGTCGAGCCCCGGGGGCAGGAGGTGGGGCCGTGCCGGACGGCACGGCGACCACACCACGAGGATGGAAGGGGAAACCGTGGAACCGGTGTTGGTCGGCGGGCCAGTCCTGACCGAGCGGGACGTCGTCGACGTCGCCAGGTCCGGGCGGCGGGTGGCCTTCGCCCCCGGGACGGAGGAACGCGTCCGCCAGGGGCGCCACCGGCTCACCCACGCCGAGAACGCCTACGGGATCGGCACCGGGCTGGGAGCGCTGGCCGGCACGTCCGTGCCCGCCCCGGACCGGGCCCGGGCCCAGCACCACGCGATCCGGTCCCACGCCGCCGGGGCGGGCGCCGAGGTCGAACGGGACGTCGTGCGCGCGCTGATGTTGCTCCGGCTGCGGACCCTGGCCTCGGGCCGCACCGGAGTGCGCCCGGCCATCGCCGTCGCCCTGGCCGACCTGCTCAACGCCGACCTGACCCCGGTGGTCCGCGAACACGGCAGCCTCGGCTGCTCCGGAGACCTGGCGCCGCTCGCGCACGTCGCGCTCGCCCTCGTCGGCGAGGGCACGGTGCGGGACGAGAAGGGTGTCGAACTGCCGGCCCGGGAGGCGCTGCGCGTCGCGGGTCTGCGGCCCATCGAACCGGGGGAGAAGGAAGGACTGTCGCTGATCAACGGCACCGAGGGCATGTTGGGGCAGCTGTGCCTGGCCAACAGCGACCTCGCCCTCCTGCTCTCCACCGCAGACCTCGCCGCCGCGATGACCGTCGAGGCGCTGCTCGGTTCCCCTGATCCCTTCGACGAGGCGGTGCAGGCGCTGCGACCCCACCCCGGCCAGCGCGAGTCCGCCGAGAACCTGCGGTGGCTGCTCGCCGGATCGGCCCTGACCGGTCCGCCGACGGGACCGGGACAGGCCACCGCCACCGTGCAGGACGCCTACTCCCTGCGGTGTTGGCCCCAGGTCGCCGGCTCGGCCAGGGACACGCTGGGGCATGCCCGGCTGGTCGCCGACCGCGAACTCGCCGCCGTCGTGGACAACCCGGTCCTGGTGGGAGACGGACGCCTCCTGTCCAACGGCAACTTCCACGGAGCCCCGATCGCCCACGTGCTCGACTTCCTCGCCGTCGTCATCGCCGACGTGGCCAGCATCAGCGAACGGCGCACCGACCGGATGCTCGACCCGGCCAGGAACCGGGAACTGCCGGCGTTCCTCGCGCACGAGCCGGGGATCGACTCCGGGTACATGATCGCGCAGTACACCCAGGCCGCCGTGGTTGCCGAGCTCAAGCGGCTCGCGGTCCCGGCCAGTGTCGACTCCCTGCCCACGAGCGGGATGCAGGAGGACCACGTGTCGATGGGGTGGGGAGCCGCCCGGAAGCTGCGCCGGGCGGTGGAGGGCCTGCGCGTCGTGCTCGGCGTGGAGATCCTCGTTTCGGCCCGAGCCCTGGACCTGCGCGGCCGGTCCCTGCTCGCCCCGGCCACCTCGGCGGCGGTGGCCGCGCTGCGCGGGCAGGTGGCCGGACCGGGACCCGACCGGTTCCTCGCCCCCGAGATCGAGGCGGCCACCGCCCTGGTCGCCGAGGGAACCCTGGTGGCCGCGGCCGCCGACGCGGTGGGACGTCCCCTGCGCTGAGCGGGAGCGCGCCCGCCGGGGAGTC
>NZ_AGVX02000019.1 GCF_000239155.1 Actinoalloteichus spitiensis RMV-1378 | reverse complement strand
GGGAGGCGACCGGGCACGCCCTCCCCTCGGGCGTTCCTCCGCCGGGGTCCGGGCCGCCCGTCGCGGGTGGCGCCGGATCCCTTGGGGACGGAGCGGTCGCGGAGGCGGCCTGGTCCGGTCCTCGCCGTGGTCCGCCGTGGACGTCAGCGGGACGGGGCGGAGGTCAGCTCTGGGCGGAGGCCGCCCGCACCGGCATCACGATGCGCGGGGGACTGGGCAGCGCCGGTCGGTACTGGCGGGGGGTCTGTTGCCGGGGGATCTGGGCGGTCCGCATCCAGGGTTCGTACCTGACCCACCTGCCGCGTAAGAGCTTCGCCTGGTAAAGAGCCGCGTCCGCCGCGCCGACCCACTGGGGGAGGCTGGGCTGGGTCCGGGTGACCCGTCGGATCTGGGACACCTCGGCGACACCCACCGAGGCACTGGGCGCCAGCCAACCGCCGTCAGCGAGCTGGATGGGCTCGGCCAGCGCCTCGACCAGCCGGTCCAGCACCCCGGGGTCGGCCAGTTCCGGGAGCGCCGCCACGAACTCGTCACCGGCGAACCGGCCGACGACGGCGGTCGGCCCGAGGACCTCGGTGATCCGTTCGGCCTGGACGGCCAGGACCGCGTCCCCGGCGGAGTGCCCCCAGGTGTCGTTGACCTGCTTGAACTGGTCCAGGTCGACGAAGAGGACGGCGGGGTCCTGGCACTCCTCCAGGAGGGGGCGGGCCTCGTTGCTCCACGCGGCCCTGGTCCAGACACCGGTCCGTTCGCACCGCCTGCCCGCCTCGACGGCCGCCACCAGCGCGCGGTTGCGCCGTTCGAGCCCCCGAATCCGCTGTTGCAGCACGGCGGCGTGCAGCGCCCACATGATCCAACCCCCGGTGATCAGCGCCGCCATCACCCAGGTCACCGCGCACCGCCCGGGTGCGCCGTCAACTCGCCCCTGCACCTGATCATGCCTGCCCCTCCCGGCACCTGCCCTGTGATCCGGAGACCCCCTGTTGGGCGGCGTACGAGTTCCCCGCTCGCGTTCACGCGAATACCGGCCGCGTCGTCCATCTAGAGTTGTCGCCCGGACAGGCGTATCCATTCCCCGACACCGTTACCCCCGGTCGGGGGGAGTGGATGCGACTCACGGCCCTGCTGCTCTACTCTGCTCTCCGAATGCTGACTAGTATTCTTAACATTACCCCCGACGATAGGGAGCGCCAGTATGGGCTGTCAAGGATTTCAGTCACGGAGCGTATCGCCCGATCGGGGGATGCTTCGTGGGAGTTGCCATGACGGTCAGTGACAGCGAGTCCTGGACCATCGCCGAAGCCCTGAACCGGCTCATCGACGACTACAAAGAGCGCACCGGTCAGCCCAAGCTCAGTATCCGCGCCCTCACCCGGCAAATGCGTTCCGACGGAGTGACGATTTCACACGGCACCCTGCAGAACCTGGTCAACGGCAGCCACGGCAATCCCGGCCGTGAATTGCAGAACAGCCTCGCGCGTTTCTTCGGTGTCAGCCCCGTGTACTTCGACGCGCCGCCCACGTCCCTCGAGGTGGAGGTGATGGGGAGGTTCGCCGACCTCAGCCCGGAACGCCAGGAGGCGGTGCTCCAGCTCATCAACGACCTCCACGCGGAGGAGCACCCGCCCGGCGAGACCGGCGATTACCGGCCGCGATGAGGCGTCGTCCACCCCGGTTGAACCTGGCCCGGGCGCTGCGGCTGGCCAACGCCACGGTCGCCACCCTGACGATTCCCGACCCCTGGGACCTCGCGGAGTTCACCCGGCACGTCGCCGAACGCCGGGGCCGCCCCATCAGGCTGGTGCCGCGCACGATGAGTTCCTACCGCTCGATCGCCTCCGGCCTGTGGGTGCGCGAGGCGAACACCGACATCGTCGTCTTCGACGCCACCTCCAGCCCGCTCCACCAGGAGAACACCGTCCTGCACGAGCTCGCCCACATGCTGCTCGACCACCGCGGCGTTCCCGTGCCCGGTCTGTCACCACCCGGGCCCCCGCGGCGGACCCCTCCCGAGGCGGACGCGGCGCTCGCCGCCAGGCGGTCGGAGCGCCGGGAGGGGGAACCGCCGGAGGAGGTACCGGCCCGGGTGCTGCACCGCGACCACTACTCGGACCAGGCCGAGCTGGAGGCCGAGACGCTCGCCTACACGATCTGGGAGGCGGCGGGGGCACCCCGGGCCCTCGTCGCCGATCCGCTGAGCAGGATGACCGCCGCGTTCGAGCACGGTCAGCGAAGGAGATGATCGACGATGCGGGATGTCGTCCAGTTGGCGGTGATCGGGCTCGCGGTGTCCGCCAGCGTGTTGAAACTGCTCCACTTACGCCGTCCCGGGACCAACCGGTCGGCGATCCGCGCCATGTGCGGCTTCCTGGTCGCGATGGGCGCCGCGCTCGTCATGGAGTCCGCTGCGGTCTCACCCTGGCTGGACCAGGTGCTGGGGATGGCCGCCGCCTACGCGCTCAAGCACACGGCCGTGCTCACCTCGTTGTTCTGCCTCCGCGCCGCCTTCCTCTGCTGGGTGTGGGAACCGGGGCGGCCGCGCACCCGGCGCCTCCTGGTGCACGGTGTGGTCCTCCTCGGCGTGCTCCTGCTCCGCTGGGTGCTGGGGCTGCTGGCGGGTGACGCGGACGTGGCGGCCGCGATGCGCTCGGAGTGGACCGAGGCGCCCTGGAGCGCCGCCGCCATGATCCTCTATGCGCTCTACGTCGGACTCTCGGGAGCCTCCATCGCCGTGCTCGCCGTGCTGTGGGCCCGGCACAGCGACCGGCGGTGGACCGCACGGGGCCTCCGGCTGATCGCCCTCGGCTGCGTGGTCGGCATCAGCTACCTCGCGCACAAGGTCGTGTTCCTCGCCCTGGTCCTGGGCGGGTGGCAGCCGACGTACGACCAGTACCAGGTGGAGTGGATGCTGATCGTGTGCTGCGCGGCGCTGCTCTTCGCCGGCCTGGCGATGCCGCTCATCGCCACCGGCCTGCCGGCGGCGGTCCGCCTCGGCCGGCACCGCGCGGCCTACGGACGGCTCGGCCCGCTGTGGATGGCCCTCACCCGGGTCCGCCCCGAGGTCGTCCTGGCGATGCCCCAACCCTTCGTCCTCCGCTACCTGCCCGCGCCGGTGGGACGCCTCTGGGACCGCGTCTCGCTCGGGAACCTCTCCCTGCGCCTCTACCACCGGGTCATCGAGTGCTGGGACGTCCTGGTGTACCTGCACGGCCACCTCTCGGACACGATCCGGTCCGAGGCCTACGAGCGGGCGTACGCCGAGACCGGTGACGCGCACCAGGCGGCGGCCATCAGCGAGGCGGTGATGATCGCGGTCGCCCTGCGGCGCGCGGAAGGCGACCACCCCGTGCTGCCCGAGGGGGAACGCGCGAGACCGATGGACTCCCACCACACGTTGTCGGAGAACATCGCGTGGTGGCAGCGGGTGTCCCACGCCTACCGCTCGCCGCTGACCGCTCACCTCGCCGAGCGCTACCAGCGGGTGTCCGCGCCGGTCTGACCCCGCCCGCCTGGATCAGCGCGAGCGCCGGCCGGGCCGATCCCGGAAGAGGACGTCTGGTGGCGGGACGTCGACCTCCTCGACCCGCAGGTCGTGGCGCGTCCCGGCGTCGCTGCCCCCGATCTCCTCGGTGAGCACGCAGACCCCGGTGACGACGTCGAGTCGGACCCGGTGGGCCTCCGCGTGGCGGAAGCCGGGACCTCGGTCGGGTGGTGGCGCGCCCGCCTCGGTCTCGATCCGCTCCGACTCCGCAGAGAACAGCAGCGGGCAGCACGAACAACGGGGGTCGTAGTACCTGGTCGGCGTGAGCACCGCCTCCCAGGCGGTGCGTCCGTGGTGCTCGACGACGGCGAGACCGCGCACGCTGGTGGCCGCTGCCCAGTCGCCGGTCTCCGGGTCGGTGCCGTCGGCGAGTTCCACCGGATCGAGCATCGCCACCCAGCGGTAGTCCTGGTACATCGGGGCGTCGAGCGCGCCCCAGCCCAGCGGCGGGCGACGGCGCACGAGACCGTCCTCGTCGAGTTCTGGCTGGTGGAGGCCGCGTTCTCCTGCGGCGGAGGTCGTGCCCGGGACCGGCGACGTTCCTCCACCGTCGCGGTGGCGGGCGGCTGGCCGGCGGCCCCACCGCCCGGCGGCCCTGGACGGCCTGCCGGGTGCGGGGAGAGCGGGTCCGGGCGTCACGTGGAGCGGGTGCCCGTCGAGGGCCTCCACCCGCAGGGCGCCCCGGCGACTCGTCCAGGCCCGGACCGACGGTGCCCGACCGGGCCACCCCACCGTGAAGGTGAGGTGGTCCCAGCGCCAGGGCGCGGACCGGGCCAGCGCGGCGAACCGTTCGGGAGTCAGTTCGGGCACCCAGGAATGGTCGCCGGTGGGAGTCGGGGGAGCAACAGGATTTTGGGTGACGGCGAGGCGGGTGGGCCTCCGAACATCCCCCGTTCGGAGGGCGGTAGGCGGCCGGCCGGACCAGTGGAGCCACCGCCGGTCCCGAAGCAGCGGGAAACGGTGGAGCCGGGAGGGACGCGGAACGGATCGGTGGGATTCGTGCATTGTGAAATTGTTTCGCAATTTGCCCGCGGCCTCCTCCCGGAGGAGACCTCGGCGTGGTTCATCCGCGAACAACGCGACCGGCACTTGGCGGTAATGCGCGGGCCCGCTTCGGTACTACCGTGAACACCGGAGGACAGCGCCCTCATTCTCCTCGACACCGCCGGCGTGTCCTCCGGTGCACCCGGCTCGACGTTTTCCGAGAGGCGAGGGGTGGAGTTCGGTGGTTGGTCGATCGCGTCCGCCAGAGGAACCGGCGGAGCGAACGGGGGAGGACCGCGTTGGTCGTACCGGCGCGAGGTTCGGAAGCCAACGACGTCCGTGGTCCCGCGTCGACCGGTCGGCAATCGAGGCCGGATCGGATACGGAGAGTGATCGCCAGCCGGGTGACCTCGATCGCACGGGAGACCGCTTCGGCGGAGCCACACCACCGCCGGCGGCGCGCGAGCGTGCGGGCGCTCCGGCCCCCTCCGGCGACCTGGTCGGACGAACCGGGGCGCGGTTCGCGGCCGTGGACCGTCGCCGAGCTTCGCCGCGACGGGCGGGAGGCGATGTCGTGAACACCGGGGACCTGGTCGTCTCCTTCGAGGCGTTGCACCACGGCACGTCGGCGGCGAGCTCGTCCTCCGGCGAGGACGAGCCGGCTTGGCCCTCGGACGACGGCCCCGTCGGCGCGGAGGCGACCGAGGCCGCGTCCTCGTCCCTCGTCCGCCCCTACGCCTGGACGCGGGGGCGGACGCGCGCGCGGGAGGACCTGAGGGTGGAGACCCTGGTGTCGGTGAGCGACCGGGACGAGTCGCTGCGCCGCCACGGCCTCACCCGGGAGTACCGGGGCATCATCCAGCTCTGCTCGGAGCCGCTGTCGGTGGCCGAGGTCGCCGCGCGACTCGCGATCCCCCTGGGGGTGGCGAAGGTCCTCCTCGCGGACATGGCGGAGACGGGCAGCATCGTCGTGCACCCGGCCGCCGCCCTGACCGGGCGCCCCGACACCCACCTGATGCTCCGGGTCCTCGAAGGACTGCGCAGGCTGTGAGCCCGGCCCGTCGGTGGCGGGGCCCGCCGGGCGGCTGGGGAACGGCCACAACGGGCAACGCTGGGACGGATCGCCCGTGGTCGGCGCCGGTCGCAGGGTGGCGGGTCGGCGGCACCGCCAACCAAGTGGGGGAAAGCGCTTGCCCGCCGGGTGCGGGGTGGAGCAGGCTGAACGCCCATGACCCCGAACAGCGCGCTCGCCCCGCTGTCCTCCCGCCCCTTCCGCAACTACTTCGTCGGCCGGTCCGTCCTGCTGCTCGGTGAGGCCATCGCTCCCGTCGCCCTCACCTTCGCGGTGCTCGACCTCACCGGGAGCACCGGGGACGTCGGGCTGGTCCTGGCCGGGCGCAGCATCCCCCTGTTGCTGTTCCTGCTCGTCGGTGGCGTGGTGGCCGACCGCCTGCCACGCCATCTCGTGCTCCTCGCCGGCTGTCTGGTCTCCGCCCTGACCCAGGGCGCGGCGGCCGCCCTCGTGATCACGGGGACGGGCGAGGTGGGTCAACTGGTGGCCATCGAGGCCGTCAACGGCATCGCGGCCGCGTTCGCGCTGCCCGCCACCAACGGAATGGTCCCCCAGCTCCTGCCCTCGACGCTCTGGCAACGCGCCAACGCGCTGGTCGGCTTCAGCAGGGGCGGGATCACGGTGATCGGCGCGTCCGGGGGTGGAGCGCTGGTCGCCGTGCTCGGGCCGGGCTGGGTCCTCGCCTTCGACGCCGGCTGCATGCTGCTCGCGGCCCTCTTCTTCGCGCTCATGCGCCTCCCCAAGCGGGTGAGCGAACGCGGTGGGCGCATCGTGGCCGACCTGCGGCAGGGCTGGACCGAGTTCGCCTCCCGGCCCTGGCTGTGGCAGGTCGTCTCGGCGTTCTCCCTGGTCCACGCGGTCACGGCGGGAGCGTGGCTCACCCTGGGCGCGAGCATCGCGGACGACACGGTCGGACGCGCGTGGTGGGGAGCCACCCTCGGAGCCCAGGCCGCCGGCGTGGTCGTGGGCACCGTGGTGATGCTGTACTGGGGACCTCGACGTCCGCTGGCCACCGGGCTGCTCCTGCACCTGACCTTCGTGCCGATGTACCTGGCGGTCGTGGTCGCGCCGCACCCGGCGGTGCTCCTGCCCGCGGCGGTCCTGGCCGGCGTCGGCGGCGGGATCTTCATCGTCTGCTGGGAGACCTCCCTCCAACGCAACGTGCCCTCGGACGTGCTGTCCCGGGTCATCTCCTACGACATGCTGGTGTCCCGGGCGGCGGTCCCGGTCGGCCAGCTCGCCGGCGGCTACCTCGCGCTCCGATTCGGGGAGGCACCGGTGCTGCTGGTCGGCACCGTCCTCGCGGGCGGGGCCGTGCTCTCGTTGCTGGCCTCCCGTTCGGTCCGGGGCCTCGGTACGGATCCGGCGGCCGGAGTGGCCCTCGAACCGGCGCTCTCGCCGGTCGGGACCGACCGGCCCGCCCCCACCCGGGCCGGCAGCGGCACCTGACGCCG
>NZ_AGVX02000020.1 GCF_000239155.1 Actinoalloteichus spitiensis RMV-1378 | reverse complement strand
GGGGAGGCGGGCCGGGCTGGGTGCGGTGCCCGTCCGGCGGGGTGAGGGGAATGCGTTCCGTGGGCGGGTCGTCGGACGACGGCCGCGCGCCACCCTCCGAGGAGGGCGGGTTGGTGGCCGACGCCGTCGGCGGCGGTGGCGGCGTCCACACCGGAGCGGGCACCGGCACGGGGACCCGCCGCACGCCCAACGCGTCCCGCACGCGGAGGAGCTCGTCCCGGAAGGCCGCCGCGTTCGCTGGCCGGTGGGCCGGATCCCGGCTGGTCGCCCGCAGGACCAGCTCGTCGAGCGCGGGGGGGATCCCGGGCACGGCCTCGCTCGGCGGGGGGACGTCGCTGTTGACGTGCCGGTAGGCCACCGACAGCGGGTTGTCACCGGTGTAGGGGGGCCGCCCGGTCAGCGTCTCGTAGAGCACGATGCCCGCCGAGTAGACGTCCCCCCGGGCGTCGGTGATCCCGGTCTCCACCTGTTCCGGCGAGAGGTAGGCCACCGTCCCCAGGATGGTGCTGTCGCTGGTGAGCTTCGCGTCGGACACGGCCCGCACGAGCCCGAAGTCGGCGACCTTCACCGCGTCGTTCGGCCCGATGAGGATGTTCTCCGGCTTGACGTCCCGGTGCACCATCCCGGCCTCGTGGGCCGCTCCCAGCGCGCTCAGCACCGGTTCCAGGACGCTCAACGCGAGGGGGACCGGGAGTTCCCCGTCCCGGCGGAGCAGCTCCCGGAGGGTGCCGCCGTCGACCAGTTCCATCACGAGGAACACGTGGTCCTCGGTGGGGGCGCGCTCCACGCCCTGGTCGTGCACGGCGACGATCGCGGGGTGGTGCAGCCGCGCGGCCGCCCGCGCCTCTCGCACGAAGCGTTCGACGAAGGTCCGGTCCGCCGAGAAGCGGTGGTCCATGACCTTGATCGCCACCGGCCGCTCCAGCCGGGTGTCCACACCGCGGTAGACCACGGACATGCCACCTCGGGCCAGCACGCTCTCCACCCGGTAACGGCCCTCCAGGGCCGCACCGGTGAGATCCACCCCCCGTTGGTTCACAACACCCGATCGTACGGAGGGGACGGGAGCATCCAACGCAGGGCATCACGGTCGGGGTATGGCAGGGTTGCTCCCGTGAGCGAGTTCCCCACTGCCTCCGACGTCCTCGCGCCGGAGGTCGAAGCACTGCCGCTGCCCGACATCGCGGAGCGGTTGGGCGTTCCGGTGACCCGGGTGCACCAGCTGCTGCGCGACGGTCACCTGCTCGCCCTGCGCCGAGGACGGATCGCGGTGGTACCCGCCGCCCTCATCGACGAGCAGGGCGTGGTGAAGGGGTTGCCCGGCACGGTCACCGTGCTCCGCGACGGCGGCTACTCCTCGGAGGAGATCCTCCGCTGGCTGTTCACCGAGGACGACACCCTGCCCGGCACCCCGATCGAGGCGTTGCGGGGCAACCGGGGCCGCGAGGTCAAGCGCCGGGCGCAGGCGATGGCGTTCTGACCGGCCGCACGGGCCAGCAGCGGTGTCCGGCTCGGCTCCCCGGTCGGCGGGGGGCCTGGCCGGGTCCTCCGGGGGAGCCAGCCGGTACCCCGCTCCCCGGGCGGGATCTCGGACCGGGGAGCCCCGCCGCGGGGACGGGGCTCCGGCCGATCAGGGAGTGCTGGGCATCGTGCCCGGCCGTTTCGTCGACAGCCGCAGCGGGTCGGGCCGCACCAGCGACACCGCCGCCAACACCGACACCGCCAGCGCTCCCAGCAGGTAGAGCCACGAGTACAGCGCGGTGTCCCCGTCGGGGAAGGTCACGAGCAGCAGCCACACCGAGGCGCAGACCATGGCGACCATCCCCGCCCCGGTCCACGCCAGGCCCGCCGCCAGCACGAGCGGCCAGCTGAAGTACCACGGCAGGGTGGCCGGGGAGAGCACCGCCACCGCCAGCATCGTCAGGGCGGCCCGGCGGATGGCCTCCGCACCGCCGACCCGCGCCTTCCACCACTGCCACACGACGACGGCCAACAGGGCCACCATGCCCACCGTCCGGGTGACGGCCAGGAACGGTCCCAGCGGAACCGAGACGAACCACCCCGTCACCAGGTGGGCGAGCTGCGCCACGGCGGTGGGGATCGACAGCCAGTTCACGATGATCGACGAGGTCTGGAGGGCGCTGATCCAGCCCAGGTCCACCCCGGCCACCAGGGTGCACACCGTGAACGTCGCCACCGAGGCGGCCGCGCCGGTCAGGGCGGTCTTGACGAAGTTGACCCGCAACGACCCCGACAGGCGCTGGGCCCACACCCAGACGAGGAACGGCAGCGCCATCGCCGCGGTGGCCTTGACCGCGGCCGCCAGCGTCACCACCACGATCCCGGTCAGGTGCCGGCGGTCGAGCACCAGCAGCACACCCGCCGCCAGGAGGCCCACCATCAACAGGTCGTTGTGGGGACCACCGACCAGGTGCACCAGCATGAGCGGGTTGGCCGCCACGATCCACAGCGCCACGGCGGTCCGCCCACCGAGGTGGCGGGACAGGCCCGGCACCGCCCAACAGATCATGGCCAGGCCCACGATCATCGCGAGCCTCGTCGCGATGACGCCCAGGATCAGGTTCCCGCCCGTGACGATGACGATGATCTTCGCGAGGAGGATGAACAACGGGCCGTAGGGCGCCGGCGTGTTCTGCCAGACCCAGCTGACGTTCTCCGCGAGCGGACCCGGCAACGCCGAGGGGCCCTCCTGGTACGGGTCGAGCCCGTGCGCCGCCAGGTTGCCCTGTGCCAGGTAGCTGTAGGCGTCGCGGCTGAACAGCGGTGGCGCGAAGACCAGCGGCAGCGTCCAGGCGATCACCGCCGCCAGGACGCCGTGCGAGCCGACCCGCTCGATGCGGACCTCGCGACCCAGCCGGACCCACGCCCACACGGCGAGGCCCAGGCCAACGTACAGGAGCGCGTTCGCCAGGTCCTGGCCGTGACCGAAGCGCACCCAGCTCCACCCGGAGTTGGCCAGCAGCGGGTCGTGGTGCAGCACACCGGCCGCGCCGACGGCGCCGAGTGCCATCGCCACGGAGCCGAGCACGCCGAGGAGCACGATCCGGAGCGGGAGCAGCTTGCGGAAGGCGCGGAGCCGCCGACCCAGCGTCCGCCGTTCGGGCCTGTCAGGGGAGTCACGCGTGGCCTCGGGGTCCGGGATCCGGCGCCGGAGGAGAGGAGGCTGTGCAGCCGCCGCGGAGGTGTCGGGCGCGGGGCTGGATCGGGGCAGCGATGGCGTGGACATTTCGGCTTATGTTCCCACAGCGGGGTATCGCTCTGTTGCGCGATCTGACCGATATGTGATCGTTCCTGGTCGGCTACCACGTACGCCCCCGCGGCCCGTCGAGGGGGCGCGGTGCGGGGGAGGGCGGGTGCCGGCCTCCCCCGCACGGGTTCAGCCCCGGGTGACGAGCGGCTCGCGTCCTGGCTCGTCCGGCCGTTCGCACTGGCAGTGCGGCTCCATCTGGCTGATCATCCTGTCCACCGAGTGCAGTAGCGCTCCGGTCCCGGCCCACACGCGTGGCCGAGGGGGGTGGTCGCCGAGCCGTTCGGCCAGGGTGTGCGTCCGGTCCACCGCCCGCCGGATCGGGCAGCCCTCCGTCCGAGCGCCGCAGGAGCCGCCGTCCGCGAGGTGCCGCACCGCCTCGGCGACACCCGCCACCGCCTCGCCCAACGGTTCCCCGATCCCGGATTCGGGACCACCTCCGGTGTCCCGGCGCCCGACGGACGGGGCGACGTCCGCCAGCTCGGCCAGCGGGAACTCGAGCTGGCGGAGGGTCGACAGCACCGGCGTGAGGTCCGGCGGCACGGGTGCGGACCGCCGTTTCCGGCCTATCCGGGACCGGGGGTTGAACCGGGTGCTCTCCCGCTGCCAGGAGACGGCCCGTTCGGCCCGGCGGATCCGGCGCTCGAGGCCGTACACCCGGTGGCACCAGTCATCCACCTGACCGGAGCGCCACCCGCCCTCGCGGAGGGTTCCGGCGAACTCCTCCAGGAGGTCGGCCACCTCGGCGGCGAGGGAGTCGATGGCGGTCCTGGCGTCCCTGAGGTGGACGGGCGGGAGGACCAGCACGTTGATGAGCGCTCCCAGCGCGGCGCCCCCCGCCGTCTCCGCCAGCCGGATCCCGAGCATCGTCGCGTCGGCGGCCATGCCGTAGGTGAAGACCAGGAGCGCGGTCGCCGCGACCCACTGGCCGTTCTCCCCGAACCCGCGCCAGCGACCGAGCAGGGCGCCGACCGCGACCATCACCGCGAGGGCCGCGAGCTCGGGACCGACGAACCGCACGACGACGAAGGCCAGGACCAGGCCGAGCCCCACGGCGGCCACCTGCTGGAGGGCACCGGTCACCGAGCGGTACACGGTGGCCGAGACCATGAACATCGCCGCGTAGGGAGCCAGGAACGACTGGGGCAGGTCCAGCCAGTGCTCGGCGATCACCCAGGCGAGGGTGGCGGCGAGCGCGGTCTTCGCGGCCTGGACGAGCACGTCCCGTTCCGGTCCGGCCCCCCGGACCGCTGCCCCCAGCCAGGCGGGTAACGCGCGCAGACGCCGCCGGAGGCCGTACTGGCCCAGGCCACTGGGCCGTCGGCCCGCTCCCATCGACTCCCTCCCCCCGTCGCCACGGCCCCGGCGGAGGCGTCCCTGGCGGCGACCAGGAGGCCGTTCGCCGTGGTCGGGCGCCGCCGGAGCCGCCGGCCGCAGGCGGGTGCTCCTCACCTGCGGCGACGACGGTAGGCACCCTCCCCGCGACGCCGCAACCGTGCGGGCGGGGACCAGCCGGGTGGCGTTCCCCACGGTGGCCCCCGGCCGTGCGGGGACCGCCGGTCCGGGGCGAGCGGGAGCGGCCGGGGCCGGCTACTGGTCCCGTTTCGTCACCGACACCGCCAACTCCGTCAGGCGCCCCCTGGCCTCCTCGGTCACGGAGGTGTTCGCCAGCGCGCGCAGCGCGGAGTCGGTGTACTGGTCGATGCGGGTCTCGATCTCGTCGACCGCGCCCAGCTCGAGGAGGAGGGCGCGGGTCGAGGCGACCCGGTCGGCGTCCAGCTCGGGGTCCCCGATGACGGCTCGCAGCTCCGCCAGCGCGTCGGCACGCCCCTGCTCCGCCGCCAGCCGGAGGCCGGCCGAGGCGAGCAGCGTGCGCTTGCCCTCGCGGAGGTCGTCCCCGGCTGGTTTGCCGGTCACCTCCGGGTCCCCGAAAACGCCGAGCAGGTCGTCCCGCAGCTGGAAGGCGATGCCGATGTCGGCTCCGAACCGGCGCAAGCCGTCGACGACCGGTCGTTCCGCGCCCGCGATGGCCGCCCCGAGGTGCAGCGGACGTTCGACCGTGTAGGCGGCGCACTTGAGCCGGTTGACGTGCAGTGCCGTCTCCTCGTCCTCGTCGCCGCGCACCTGGCTGAGCATGTCCAGGTACTGGCCGGCCAGCATCTCGCTGCGCATCGCGTGCCACACCGGCAGTGACCGCGCCAGGGCCTCCGCCGGCAGTCCCGACCCGAAGAACATGTCGTCGGCCCAGGCGAGCGCGACGTCCCCGAGCAGCACGGCGCTGGCCATCCCGAACCGCTCCGGAGCTCCCCGCCAGTCCTCGCGGCGGTGCCGGTCGGCGAAGGCCACGTGCACGGTCGGTCGGCCTCGGCGCAGGGGGGAGTCGTCCATCAGGTCGTCGTGCACCAGGGCGCAGCCCTGGATGAGTTCGAGGCTGCTCACCGCCCGCACCACGGCCCCGGTGTCCGGGGAGGCGGGGCCGCCGCCCGCCGCCCGCCAGCCCCACCAGGCGAAGGTGGGCCGGACTCGTTTCCCGCCTCCGAGCACCAGCCCGGACAGCGAGTCCACCGCCTGGGCGAACTCCGTGGACGCCAAGGCGACCTCGCCCCTCCTGTCGTGGAGGAACTCCTCCAGCGCGCCCTGGACGGCGGTGATCAGGTCTCGACCGGACTCGTCCCGCCCGTTTCTGAAGTGCTGCACCAGGCCATCCTCCGCGAGGGGCCGCGGCGGTGGCGAACCTGGGGGGTGGACGCCCGCCGCGTGATCGTCCCGGGGAGCGGCGGCCGGGCGCTGCCGTCCACGTACTGGTACGGGAGGGCCGTCGCCCTGATTCACCGATCAGGGCGTTCGCGGCCCGCCATCAGCGTGCTCCCATCATGCGGACGGGAACGGTGACGAGTACCACGGCGCGTCGTGAGTCCGTAACCTGACAGTCATGACGGCGGTGGTGGACCGGCTCCGTACGGACAGGCCGGGGTTCTCGGTGG
>NZ_AGVX02000021.1 GCF_000239155.1 Actinoalloteichus spitiensis RMV-1378 | reverse complement strand
TGAGCCGCCGATGCCTCCCCGTCAGCCGCCCACGGCGGCGAGCTGCCGCTTGCTCGCCTTGATGATGGCGATCCGTTCCGCCTCCGAGAGCCCTCCCCAGATCCCGTACGGCTCCTGGACCGCCAACGCATGTGCCCGGCACTGTTGCATCACCGGGCAGCTCTGGCACACCTCCTTCGCGCGCGCTTCCCGCCGGGCCCGTGCCGGACCCCGCTCACCGTCGGGGTGGAAGAAGAACGCGCTGTCCATCCCGCGGCAGGACCCCTTGAGCTGCCAGTCCCACAGATCCGCGTTCGGCCCCGGAAGTCGCCGAGTATCGGCCATAGTGCCCTCGCCTCCCCGCTGTTGGTGGCCGCCGCCCGCGACGGCGGTCCCACACCCCCGTGTGTAGGGACCTACGCTAAAACCGCTTCAATGCTTGTTCAAGACATTCGCTCCATAAGTTGTTCACACTTATGGGCGCTATCCTTGTTCCGACACCCAGACGACCGGCCGCGCGGGCGGTCGAAATCGAGATCACGTGAACGGACGTTGGCCCGGTGACGACGCAGCCAGCCCCTGGTGACGGTGACGACTGCGATCACGGCCAGGTCGACCCGGTCGGCGAGGTCGACACCCTGGCCGACAGCAGGAGTCCGGAACCGCTGTTGACGGTCGCCGCCGTCGCCCGCCGACTCGGCGTGGCACCGGCGACCCTGCGGACGTGGGACCGCCGCTACGGCCTGGGTCCCAGTGGTCACACCGCCGGTCGTCACCGCCGCTACGGCCCGCTCGACCTGGCCCGGCTCGAGCTGATGCAGCACGCCCTGCTGCGCGGGGCCTCCCCCCGCGAGGCCGCCCGGTACGCCCTGGCCTCCGCCCTGCCGGTCCAGGCCGCGGCGGAGTCCGGTCACGACGTGCGGCAGGTGCCCGGTCGGGGGTCCCGGACCGCCGCCGAGCGCCGGCGGTCCGAGCCAGCCCCGGCCTCCGAGCAGCGGGCCGGACCCGGCGCGATGCTGGTGTCCGGTCAGGTCGTGGTGCCGGAGTTCGTCGAACGCGTCAGGGTGGGGGGCAAGGGCCTCCGGCTCCCGGGTGCCTCGCGGCGGGCCCGAGGACTGGGGCGGGCCGTGTTGGCGATGGACCTGTGGTCGGTCAACCGCCTGCTGCTGGAGGGGATCGAGTCGGACGGGGTGCTGACGACCTGGCGTGAGATCGCTGCCCCGGTCCTCGCGGCGCTCCAGGAGCGGCGGGAGCACACGGGCGAGGGGATCGAGGCGTCGCGGCTGCTCTCCACCTGCGTCATCAGCACGGTGAGCACCGTCATCGCCCGGGCGCAGCCGCCCAGGAACCCCAGGGCGGTGCTGCTGGCGGGAGCGCCGGGGGAACCGGACGCCCTGCCCCTCTTCCTCGTCACGGCCGAACTCTCCTCCCGGCGGATCGGGACCCAGCTCCTGGGGGCGGACCTGCCGTTGGACGGCCTGGTCGCGGCGGTCCGCCGCACCGCACCCGCCGTGGCGGTGCTCTGGGCGACCATGCCTCGTTGCGGGGACCCGGAGATCTTCCAGGCGGTGCCCAGGACCCGGCAACCGGTGCGGCTGTTCGCGGGGGGCGCGGGGTGGGAGGAGTCGTCCCTGCCGCCCCGGGTCCGGTGGGTCAGCGGTGTCCAGGAGACGGTGGACGCCATCGAGCGGGTGGTGGGCGATTCCTGAGGCGTCGCACGGCTGGGACGCGGTGCGCGGGGGCGGTGTCTCCACCTCGTCGACGGGCTCCGGCGGGACGCGATCGCTTCACTCGAAAGTCCCGGTTACGACATCGTCGCCACCCGACTGGGAGATCCGTGGCGGCCTTTGTTCACGCAAAGACGCTTGCTTTACGTCCTCTGCGTCGTCAGTGTGACTAGGTAGCCTGACGTTCGTCCAATCCGGTGAACGGGTGGGCAGACTGTTAGGAGCAATTTCTTGACGGATTAAGTACCGGATCGGGTCAAGGTTTGGCGCTCGGCGTCCGATAGGGGATGTGGAACGTCACTCGGCTGCAGGAAGGAGTTCCCGTGACGACGGTCTTGATCTGCGATGACCGGCGCAGCGTCCGGGAAGGGCTCACTCGCGTGATGTCGGCTGTCCCCGGTGTGAGCCGGATCGACTGTGTTGCTCACGGGGACGAGCTGCTCGCTCGGTTCTCGCGGCAGGCGGTCGACGTGGTACTGGTCGGCACCCAGCGCGCGGTCCCGACAGGGGTGGAGGCGACCAGGAGGTTGATGGCCGCGCATCCCCAGGCGAACGTCATCGTCTTCGGTGCCCCGGACGACGCCGGCAGCATCGCGGCAGCCATCGCCGGCGGAGCCCGTGGCTACCTCCGGTGGGACGCCTCCCGCCCCGAACTGGTCGCCGCGCTCGCCCACACCCTCGCCAGCACCGCCGTTCCCGCTCCTCGGCAGCCCTCCGACCCCGGAGTGCAGCTGACCGAGCGGGAGCTCCAGGTGCTGCGGGGAATGAGCCAGGGCAAGAGCAACGGGCAGATCGGGCGCGAGCTGTACCTCTCGGAGGACACCGTGAAGACGCACGCCCGGCGGTTGTTCCGCAAGCTGGGCGTGCGGGACAGGGCCCAGGCGGTCGCGCACGGTTTCCGGCGCGACATCGCGTCCCGGGTTCCGGCGGAGCGCCGGAACGGAGGTCGGTGGCCCGGTGGCCGCATCAGGTGGATGCCCATCCCCAGCAGTCCAGCACGGTCCGCGCCCGCGGCGGCACCGCCGTCAGTGTGCTCCCGGGGTTCGCCGGTTCCCGGTGGCTCGGTCGAGCACGGCGCCTCCCCGCACCTCCTCCCACCTACCGATCTCCGTTGGCGGAGCGCCGCTCCCCGGTCGCGCCCGCTGCTCCGGTCGGGTGTGAGGTCCTTCACGGATCGCCCGGCGTGCGTCCCGGGGAAGCACCAGCTGATCCGTTCGTCACGGAGTTTTGCCATACTGCTGGTCTGGTGGCCCGCCCACGCCGGGCGCCCACTGCGACGTTCGAGCTCACCTGCACGTGGGAAGAGGAGTCGAGTGGTGATCACGACCAGCACGCCGTCCGAACGAGTGTCCCCGGTACGGTGGACACGATCGGCGCGCTGAGTCGTGGGTTACTCACTGTCGACATTCACGTTCGCCTACCGTAACGCCAGGGCTGTTTTCTGCGATGACTAACTTGGGGGACGGGCTGGAAGCCGTTGTCGGCGACGCCGTCAGCGGCGATCGCCAGGCGATCGATCGACTGCTGGCGACGATTCGTCCCCTGGTGGTGCGGTACTGCCGCGCCAGGGTTGGCAGGCAGGAGCGCTCTTTCGCCTCCGCTGACGACGTGGCTCAGGAGGTGTGTCTTGCCGTGCTGACGGCCTTGCCCAACTACCGGGACCAGGGGCGGCCGTTCCTGGCCTTCGTGTACGGCATCGCCGCGCACAAGGTCGCCGACGCCCACCGTTCCGCTGCGCGTAACAAGTCGGAGCCCGTCTCCGAAGTTCCAGACGCGCCGGAACGTGAGGCGGGTCCCGAGCAGCGCGCCATGCAGGACGAGCTGTCCGAGCGGATGGGACAGCTGCTCCGGGTCCTGCCCGCCAAGCAGCGGGAGATCCTCCTGCTGCGGGTGGTGGTCGGCCTGTCGGCGGAGGAGACGGCCGAGGCGGTCGATTCCACCCCCGGCGCGGTTCGGGTCGCCCAGCACCGCGCGCTGGCTCGGCTGAGGAAGACACTCGCCACTGAGGAGGTGGTCTGAAGTGGGTGAACTGGACGGTCAGGGTGATGACGAGGCCGAGCGCCGACGTCGGTCCCCGGACGACGCCCAGCCCCCGAAGGAGTCCATCAACGAGGGTGCGGAGCACATCGACCTGGCCGCGGTTCAGGACGACGACGCGTTGATCGACGCGTTGAACCGTGGGGAGTCCGAGGTCGCGGGGAAGCCGATCGCCGAGCGGGAGCTGGGTGCGCTCCTGATGGCCTGGCGGCAGGACCTCGACACCGATCCACTGCCCGAGACCTCTCGGGAGAGCGTCGAGGCCGCCGTGGCCGAGTGGCCGACCTCGCACGGGGCGCGCCGCCGACGACCGAGGGTGCTGGTGCCGCTGGCCACCGCGGCGGCGGTGCTGGCCATCGCCTTCACCGGCGTGGGGGTCGCGGCGCGGGACGCCCGTCCCGGCGACACCCTGTGGGGCCTGACCAGGGTGCTGTACTCGGAGCAGGCGGCGTCGGTGGAGGCGGCCACGACGGCGCGCAGCCACCTCGACCTGGCCCAGGCGGCGCTGCGGGCCGGCGAGTACTCCCAGGCGAAGGAGGCCCTGGAGCAGGCGCGGCTGTCCTTCGACGGGATCGGCGCCGGCGAGGACAAGGCCACGCTGCTGGCCATGCACGAGCGCCTGCTGGGCGAGCTCAACGATCCGGACGGCGACGACGAGCCGCCCGCCGGCGGTGGGGACAGCGACCAGGACGAGCCGCCGCCCCACATCGCCGAGTCGAGCGAGGAGTCGGCGGAGGAGGAGCCACCGGTGTCGGTCGTCACGACGACCCCGGAGACCACCGTTCCCAGCGCCCCGGAGCCGTCCGACCCGTCACCGACGACGCCCCCGTCCTCACCGCCGGACGCCACCGACCCGGATACGACGGACAGCAGCGCCCCGGACGGTTCTCGGAGCGATGAGGAGAGCCCGAGCGTGGGCAACCGGATCTCGCTCGGCCCCGGCGCCGCTCCGGAGGACGCCGCTTCCTGAGCCCGAGCAGCTGGTGGCCAGTGTCACATGTTGGCACTGGCCACCGGTCTGTCCGGGGGAGGCCGGCGCGGACCGCGCCGGGGACGGCCGGGAACGGCCCCCGACGCCGCCCACCGGCCGGAGCGGTCTCCCCGGTGACAACGCGGGGACGGCCCTCCTCACCGGGCCGGGGACGCGGGCGTCAGTGACCGGGAACGTGCGGCGTGCCGGAGTGTTCCTCGTGTGCCGCCATGCCGTCCGCGTAGCCGCGGCAGTACTCCCAGGTCACGTAGTTGGTGGGGTCCGGATCGAACGCCGGCTCGTGCGGCCGCATCCGACCGTCGGACAGCAGCTGCCCGAGGCTCGACCGCAGCAGCTCCCAGTCGTGGAAGTGGGGTTCGGCGCAGTCGCCGCAGTCCACCACGATCCCCCGAACACCCCGAGGTTCGAGAAGATCCTGGTAGACGGCGAGGTCAGCGAGGTCGGCGAGGATCTCCGCGCTCTCGTGCTCGTCCAGGGGTCGGGCGGGTTCGTCGGTCGGATCGCTCAGCGCGCGAGCCGGGTCCTCCGGATCGCCGGCGAACGGGTCTGGCGGCAAAGCATCATGCGACACGTGCCGCACAGTACCGCGCGCACCGCCGTGTTCGGCGTGGATACCATGGACGGCACCGCTCTACCAGGCCCGTGTTCCGCCCGGCGCCGTCGCGGTACCGAACTCGGGCGTGGCTCGCGGTTCCTCGATCGACACCGCACCGCGCCAGCGCTCCAGGAAGGCATCGCACCAGTTATGACCAGTGACTCGACTGCGGCCCGGGGCTCCGTCGGGCTCCCGGGCGACGACCAGGGAGTTCCGGCGAAATTCGCCATGCTCGGCCTGACCTTCGACGACGTGCTCCTCCTGCCGGCCGAATCCGAGGTCATCCCCAGCAGCGTGGACACCGCCGCCCAGCTCTCCAGGAACGTCCGGCTCCGGGTGCCGCTGGTCTCCTCGGCGATGGACACCGTGACCGAGGCGCGGATGGCCATCGCGATGGCCAGGCAGGGCGGCATCGGGGTCCTCCACCGCAACCTCGCCGTGGAGGAGCAGGCCGCCCAGGCCGAGGTCGTGAAGCGGTCCGAGGCCGGCATGGTCACCGACCCGGTGACCTGCTCGCCGCTGGACACGCTGGCCGAGGTCGACGCGTTGTGCGCCCGGTTCCGGATCTCCGGTGTCCCGGTCACCGACCCCGACGGCACCCTGGTGGGCATCATCACGAACCGGGACATGCGCTTCGAGGTCGACCACACCCGCCAGGTGCGGGAGGTGATGACGAAGGCGCCGCTGGTGACCGCCGAGGTCGGCGTGACCGCCGAGGCCGCCCTCGGGCTGCTCCGCCGCCACAAGGTCGAGAAGCTCCCGATCGTGGACGGGGCGGGGCGCCTGCGCGGCCTGATCACCGTGAAGGACTTCGTCAAGACCGAGCAGTACCCCAACGCGACCAAGGACCCGGACGGCCGCCTGCTCTGCGGCGCCGCCGTCGGGGTAGGGCCCGACGCGCGGGAACGGGCGATGGCCCTGGTCGACGCCGGGGTGGACGTGATCATGGTCGACACGGCCCACGGGCACGCCAGGGCCGTCGTGGAGACGGTCGCCGCCCTGAAGAAGGAGCTCGGGGACGCCGTCGACGTGGTCGGCGGCAACGTGGCCACCAGGGCGGGGGCGCAGGCACTGGTCGACGCCGGCGCCGACGGCGTCAAGGTAGGGGTCGGCCCCGGATCCATCTGCACCACCAGGGTGGTGGCCGGAGTCGGTGTTCCCCAGATCACGGCGATCTACGAGGCCAACCTGGCGTGCCGCCCTGCGGGCGTTCCGGTGATCGGGGACGGGGGCATCCAGTACTCCGGCGACATCGCGAAGGCCATCGCCGCGGGTGCCAGCACCGTCATGCTCGGAAGCCTCCTCAGCGGCACGGCGGAATCGCCCGGGGACCTCATCCTCGTGAACGGCAAGCAGTTCAAGACCTACCGGGGCATGGGTTCGCTCGCCGCGATGGAGAGCAGGGGGCAGAGCCGCTCCTACTCCAAGGACCGGTACTTCCAGGACGACGTCCTCTCGGACGACAAGCTCGTGCCGGAGGGCATCGAGGGGCGGGTCCCGTTCCGGGGGCCACTGGCCCAGGTGGTGCACCAGCTGGTGGGTGGTCTGCGGGCGGCGATGGGCTACACCGGGTCCAGCACTGTCGCCGAGTTGAACGACGCCTCCCTGGTGCGCATCACCGCCGCCGGGTTGAAGGAGAGCCACCCGCACGACATCACGATGACGGTGGAGGCTCCCAACTACACCACGCGCTGACCCTCCGGGGGGCGTGTCCGGTCCGGTCCCGGACGCGCCCCCCGGCAGGCCCACCTCGACCTCCCGCGCCCCCACCGGCGACCCACTGTCGGACGCCGGAACCGGCCGAACCAGAATGTAGGGTCCGGTACGGATGGTGTAGGGAGTTGACGTGCGGGATCAGGTGGAGATAGGCAGGGGGCGCACCGCGATGCGCGCCTACGACCTCGACGACGTCGAGATCGTCCCCTCACGGCGGACCAGGTCGTCGAAGGACGTGTCGCTGTCCTGGCAGATCGACGCGTACCGCTTCGACATCCCGCTGATGACCCATCCCACCGACGCCGTGGTCTCCCCGGCGACCGCGGTGCGGATCGGTGAGCTGGGCGGTCTCGCGGTGCTGAACGCGGAAGGGCTGTGGGCCAGGCACGCCGACGTGGAGGACGCCATCTTCCGCCTGGTGAACGCCGCCGAGGAGGCTGAGGACGCCAGCGCCGCCGTGTCGCTGCTCCAGGAGCTGCACGCGGCCCCGGTGCGTGTCGACCTTCTCTCCGCCGCGATCAAGCAGATGCGGGAGTCGGGCGTGACGGTGGCGGCCCGCGTCAGCCCGCAGCACGCCGAGGAGCTGACCCCGGACCTGCTCGCCGCCGGTGTCGAGATCCTGGTGGTCCAGGGCACCATCATCTCCGCCGAGCACGTGGAGCGTGACGGCGA
>NZ_AGVX02000022.1 GCF_000239155.1 Actinoalloteichus spitiensis RMV-1378 | reverse complement strand
CGCTGCGGTGCCCCCGAACCGCCCCACCCGCCCCGCTGAGGGCCGGGCCACCCGGTCCCGCCAAGCCCGCGCCTCGGATCACGTCGTCCTCCGCTCACACCGGCACCGTGCGCCGGGGTACCGCCTCCGCGGCGCGGAGGACGGGCCGGTGCGCGATACCGGCGCGGTGGGCGATGGCGGCCGCCTCGGTCCGGTTCGACACCCCCAGCTTCCGGAGGATGCTGAGCACGTGGGAACCGACCGTGGCCCGGCTGATGAACAGCTCCACCGCGATCTTGGAGTTGGGCAGCCCCTCGGCGAGCAGCGCCAACACGTGCTGCTCGCGTTCGGTCAGCAGGTCGGCGGGCGCGGGACCGCTGCGGAGCACGTTGACCAGGCTGGAGGCCTGGGTCGCGAGCACCTCGGGGGACAGGAACAGCTTGTGCTGCGCGGCCGAGTGCAGCGCGGCCGTGAGCACCCAGGGCGTGTCCGCCGTGGTCACCACTCCGGCGAGCTGGGAGCGGAGTACCGCGTCGAAGTCCGTCGCGCCCTTGGGGTAGACCATGACCACCGGCGCGGGTTGGCCCTCGGTCGTGGTGCGCGCCCTCAGTTCCACGAGGTCGTCGCCCTCCAGGGCGTCCGAGTAGAGCAACCAGGCCGCGACCTCCGAGCTCGACGAGTGCCGGAGGGAGTCCCGCAGCGTCTCGTGCACCGCGTGGATCGAGATGTTGAAGCGGCCGAGGCCGAGCGCGATCATGAACTGGAGCTGGGTGTCGTTCTGCAGCCTGTCCCTGCTGCCGGTGATGATGTCGATGCTGAGCATGGGAAGCCTCCCGTTGCGAGTGGTCCGTTGGCTGACGGAGGTGGTCGGGAGCGGTCTCACCGCACCGTCAGCCCGTGGCGCTTCCGCGTGCGTCCATCTGGGTGTTGTCCATGCCGTTCCAACCTGTCGAGTTCGCCCCTGCGCACCCAGCAAACCGGAACGCCGTTGAGTCGGCGTTGAGCCTGCGTTGAGCGGTGGGGCGGCGCCCGGATCCGGGAGGGTGCGCTGTACCTCGACGGCGGCCCCCGATCCGGCGCCGGGGTCGCGCGTGGCCGCTCGCGTTCAGCCGACGCTCGCGTCCCCGGGGCAACGGTGGGAGGCGTTCTGCCGGTGGCCTCGAACCTATCGGCTACCCTCCGTGGCGACATCCGCCAGATCACCTAATGTGAGTGACGCGAGGCCGGCCGCCCGACCGATGCCCGGTGCACCCCCGGGGCGGTGAGCGGACCGCTCCTCAGCTGGCCGCGCTGGGGCGCTCCCAGCGTTGACCACGCCGCTGCCGCACCCGGGTGAGGATCTCGGTGGTGGTCCGTTCCAGCCGTTCGGCCCGCAGCTGTTGCCACAGCGTGACCGCCTGCGCCGCGGTCTCCTCGGCCGAGGAGAAGGCCCCGGCGCGCTCGTGGGCCTCCGCGAGCCGGGTGAGCGCCATCGCCTGGAACGACTGGTGTCCGATCTCGACGCACCGGCGGTGGGCCGCTCCGAGCAGGGACAGGGCCTTGTCGTGGTCGCCGAGCCGGCTCCTGGCTTCTCCCGCGAAACCGAGGAAGGTGATCTCGGCGAGCGCGGTGTGGAGCGACCGTGCCAGCTCGACGCCCCGCTCGGCCCGGCCGAGCGCCCGCGCCGGCTCCCCGAGGCGCAGGTCGTGTTGCGCGCGCCCGTGCAGGTAGCGCAGTTCGCACCGGGGGTCGTCCACGGCCGCCAGCCGCGACTCGACGATGTCGAAGAGCTCCTCGGCCTCGGCCGCCCTGCCGGTGGCGGTGAGCACGCCCGCTTCGCAGCAGAGACCCTCGACGACCAACGTGGGGGCGACCCCCTCCACCCGTTCGGCCAGGGCGGTGAACGCCTGGAACTCCCGCACCGCGCCGAGCTGGTCGCGCAGGCCGGTGTGGCAGTAGCCCAGTGACAGCCTGACCTGCAACATCTCCGTCGGTTCCAGCCGGTCGGCGTGGTGGCGGAGCACGTCCTCCAGGAGCCGGCGGGCCTCGGAGAAGTCCCCGGACTCGCCGGTGCCCGCCGCCACCGCGAGCCGGGCCCGGGGCAACAGCGGATCGTCCTCCGCGAGGGCGTCGGCGACCAGCCGCCACAGCGCGGTCAGCTCGCGTTGGCGTCCCAGGGACTCGAAGTAGGGCTGCACCGAGCCGAGCAGGCCGACGGCGTCCTCGATCAGCCCGTGGCCGACGAGGTCGGGAACGACCGCCGACAGCGTGCGCTTCTCACTGAGCAACCACTCCCACGGCGCCTCGGCGATCGTCCGCACGACCTCCGGGGGGACCGGCCGCGAGGTCAGCGGCCTCGGACGCGGCAGGACCGGGTACACCCCCGCTCGGTCCGCGGCGTGCTCGGCCACCTGCCGCACCCCCGCCACCAGCCGGCGCAACACGCCGCGACGTTCGTCCACGTCCCGTTCGAACAGGCGCTCCCTGGCGTAGTCCCGCAGCAGCGAGTGGAACTTGTAGACGGGCCACCCGTCGTACCCCGGGGCGTCGATGTCCAACAGGTACCGGGAGACCAGCTCGTCCAGCGCCCGGTCGGCCTGCCAGGGGGCGAGCAGGCGGAACATCCAGTCGGACACCGTCTCGGTGTGCAGCATCCCGAGGGCGTCCAGTGATCGCGCGGCCTCCGGGGTCAACGCGTCGTAGGTCGCGGAGATGGCGGCCCGTACCCCCGTCTCGCCGTCCTCCGCGCTGTCCAGCCGCGCGCGTTCCTCGCGCAGCCCCCGCAGGAACGCCACCAGCGGGAGGCGCGGCGTGGAGGCCAGTTTGCCGGCCACCACCCGGATCGCCAGGGGGAGCCCCTCGTACCGGGCCACGATCTCGCGCGCGGCGCTGCTCTCCCGTTCCGCCCGGTGCCGACCGATGGTCAGGCCCAGCAGTTCGTAGGACTCCCGGTTCGACAGCGGGCCGAGCTGCACGTACCGCATCCCCGCGAGCCCGGTCAGGCGGAACCGGCAGGTGATCAGCACGGCGCAGCCCGCCGTACCCGGAATCAGCGGTTCCAGCGCCTCCGGCTTCTCCCCGGCGTCGTCGAGCACGAGCAGCACCCGCCGGTCGGCCAGCCGGGAGCGGTACAGCGACGCCCGTTCCTCCAGGCAGACCGGCAGCAAACCCGGCGGGACCCCGAGAGCGCGGAGGACTTCTCCCAGCAGCTCGATGGGCTCCTTGGGTTGCCCGCAGCCTCCCCCGAGCCGGATGTAGAGCTGCCCGTCGGGGAACCACGAGCGGAGCTGGTGCGCCGTGTGCAGGGCCAACGCGGTCTTGCCCATGCCGGGTGGTCCGCAGATCGCCGCGACGGGCACGGCGGTGCCCGTGGGGGACTCCGCCAGCACCGACCGCAGTTCGCGGAGTTCCTCCGCTCGCCCGGTGAAGTCGGCGATGTCGGCGGGGAGTTGGTACACCGGCTCGGCCACCGGGAGGACGTCGACCTCGTCGGCCGGACGCGCCCCCTGGCCGGCGGCCGGCGTGGCGGCCACCGGCTCGGTGCGGTCGTGCGGGTGCCCGGCGGTCAGGATGCTCTGGTGCAGCTCGACCAGGTCCCGGCTCGGGGAGACACCCTGCTGGTCCCGCAGCATCCCGTAGAACTCCCGGTAGGCCTCCAACGCCTCCGTTCGCCGGCCCGAGGCGTGCAGCACCCGCATGAGCTGGCCCCAGCGCCGCTCCCGCCAGGGGTTCTCGCTGAGCAGGCGCCGCAGCTCCACCGTCAGCGTGGCGTGCTCCCCCGTGGCCAGGTCAGCCTCGATCCGGTGGTCGAGGGCGAGGTCGCGGCGTTCGCCGAAGGCACGGCGGGCGGCGGTCACCGACGGGGACGCGGGAACGTCGGCCAGCGGTTCGCCGGACCACAGCTCCAGCGCGTCCCGCAGCAGGGCGGTGGCGAGCGCGGGATCGCCGGCCTCCAGTTCGGCCACCCCTTCGGCCACCTGGCGGCGGAAGACCTCCGAGTCGACGTCCTCGGGAGGGCACCGCAGGCGGTATCCCGCGGGCTCGCGCACCAACAGCGTCCGCCCGTCCTCACCGAGGAACCGGCGCAGCCGCATCACGTAGTTGCGGACCAGGTCGTCCGACCGGTTCGGCGGTGTCTCGCCCCACAGCTCGTCCACGAGGCGGGACGTCGCGACCGGCAGGTCCCGGTTGATCAGCAGGACGGCCAGCAGCGAACGCCACTTCGCGGCGCCGACCGGGACCCAGGACTCGTCACGGCGGACGCGCAGCGGGCCGAGCAGCCGAAATCGCATCGGTCCTCCCGTCCGTGAAACAGGGCATGGCGCGGTGCGCTGAATGCGCCGATCGTATGACGTGGGTTTCGTCCGGGAGGTTCCACTGCCCACGGCCGTGGAAAACCGATCGTGCCGGCGGGCCCGGGCGGCGGCGGTCAGCACCGCGCCGCCCACCGGAGCGGGCCGTCCGGGGGCGGGTGCGCGGGATTCGCCGTGTTCTCCCTGGTCAGAAGGCGCCTGGGCGGGGTGGCCGGGTGGTGGGTGGCCCGGCCACCCGGCCGCCGGAACGTCGTGCCGATTCCGGTCACCGCGATTTCCGGGATCACGCCGCGCGGGGTGGCGTCACCGGATCGCGGTTCCGCCCGTCGTCGTGTGTCGGTGGTGTTCGCGGATTCCCCTTTTCGGCGGGCGACTACCGAGCTCAGCCTTACCCGCGTGAGTCGGGAGCCAGCAGCGGCAACGCGACGATCCCCGCTCCGCGGGCCTCCTCGGCCACCCGGCCGTAGTCGGTCGTGCGCTGTCGCACGGGGCGGCCGATCCCGGTCGCCAGCTCCCGGAGTTCGGCGATGCTCTTGCGTGAGCCGTGCCGCGATCCCGCCATGCGGCTGATCGTCTCCTCCATCAGCGTGCCGCCGAGGTCGTTCGCCCCACCCCGCAGCAGCTGGCGGACTCCGTCGTCACCGAGCTTCACCCAGGAGCACTGCACGTTGTCGACCCGGCCGTGCAGCATCAGCCTGGCGACCGCGTGCACCGCCCGGTTCTGCTCCGCCGTCGGCCCCGGGCGGGCGAGACCGGCCAGGTAGATCGGCGCGTTGGTGTGCACGAAGGGCAGCGGTACGAACTCGGTGAACCCACCGGTCTCGTCCTGGATGGCCGCCAGGGTCCGCAGGTGGGCCACCCAGTGCTCCGGGGTGTCCACGTGGCCGTACATCATGGTCGCCGACGAGCGGAGGCCGACCCGGTGGGCCGTGGTGATCACCTCGATCCAGGTGGCCGCCGGAAGCTTGCCCTTGGTGAGCACCCACCGCACGTCGTCGTCGAGGATCTCCGCCGCCGTGCCCGGGATCGAGTCCACCCCGGACCGCTTCGCCTCGATGAGCCATTCCTCGATGGACATGCCGGTCCGGCTGGCCCCGTTGACGACCTCCATCGGGCTGAAGGCGTGCACGTGCAGCTGGGGCGCGCGCTCCCGCACCGCCGCCGCGATGTCGAAGTAGGCCGTGCCCGGCAGGTCGGGGTGGATGCCCCCCTGCATGCACACCTCGGTGGCGCCCAACCGCCACGCCTCCTCGGCCCGGTCGGCGACCTGTTCCAGGGACAAGGTGTAGCTGTCGGCGTCACCCCGCCGTTGCGCGAACGCGCAGAAGCGGCAGCCCGTGTAGCAGACGTTCGTGAAGTTGATGTTCCGGTTCACCACGTAGGTGACCTCGTCGCCGACGACGTCCCGCCGCACGTCGTCGGCGAGCCGGCACACCTCCTCGAGTTCCGCCCCCGTCGAGGTGAGCATCGCCAGCGCCTGGGCGTCGCTCAGCGCCGCCGGGTCGTCCCCGGCGACGCGCAGCGCGGCACGCACGTCCCCGTCGAGCCGAGGGGGCGCCCCGCCGGAGGCGCGGTCGAGCCTGGCCCGCAGCTCGTCCCAGTCGCCGTAGACGCTGTCGAAGTCGTCCCGGCGGTCCCGGCTGCGGCCGGCGGTGTCGATCGTGTCGTGCAGGTCGGTCCGGCCGGACTCGGTGAGACCCAGCTCGGGTTCCTGCCAGGGCGCCCCCCGGGGGACCACGCCTTCCTTGGCGAGGCCGTCCTCGTCGGCGAGCGCGTCGACGTGGGCGCGGAGGCGCGGATCCAGCCAGGGTTCGCCGAGGTAAGGGGGGTAGGCGGTCAGCCGCTCCCGCAGCACGAAACCCGACTCGGCGCAGCGTTGGGCGAGCGCGTCGATCTCGGGCCACGCGCGCTCCGGGTTGACGTGGTCCGGGGTCAACGGGGAGATCCCGCCCCAGTCGTCGATCCCGGCTCCGAGCAGGAGCGCGTACTGCTCGTCCACCAGGTTCGGCGGAGCCTGGATGCGGGCGGAGGTGCCCAGCACGAGTCGGGCGACGGCGACGGTGGCCGCGAGGTCCTCCACCTCCGCGTCGGGGACACCGCGCATCGCCGTGTCGGGTTTGGCGCGGAAGTTCTGGACGATGACCTCCTGGATCCCGCCGTAGGCCTTCGAGATCCGCCGCAGCTCGAACAGCGACTCCGCCCGTTCCTGGTCGGTCTCCCCGATGCCGATGAGGATCCCGGTCGTGAACGGCACGCCGCTGCGGCCGGCGTCCTCCAGCACGCGGAGCCGCACCGCCGGTTCCTTGTCCGGCGAGCCGTAGTGCGGCCCGCCCGGCTCGGACCACAGCCTGGTGGCGGTGGTTTCGAGCATCATGCCCATCGAGGGGGCCACCGGCTTCAACCGCTGGAACTCCTCCCAGGTCAGCACGCCCGGGTTGAGGTGCGGCAGCAGGCCGGTCTCCTCCAGCACCGCGATCGCGCAGGCGCGCAGGTAGTCCACCGTGGACGACCAGCCGCGTTCGGTGAGCCACTCCCGGGCCGCCGGCCACCGCTCCTCCGGGCGGTCGCCCAGGGTGAACAGCGCTTCCTTGCACCCCAGCCGTGCGCCGTCCCGGGCGAGGGCGACCACCTCCTCCCGCTCCAGGTAGGGAGCCGAGACCCGACCGGGCACGGTCGCGAAGGTGCAGTAGTGGCACCGGTCACGGCACAACCTGGTGAGCGGGATGAAGACCTTCCGCGAGTAGGTGACCACTCCCGGCCTGCCGGCCGCGGCCAGCCCGGCGTCCCGGACCCGGGCCGCGCTGGCCATGAGGTCCGTCAACGCCTCACCCCGGGCGGAGAGCAGCACTCGGGCCTCGTCGACATTGAGGGTGACCCCGTCCCGGGCCCGGCGCAGGGCCCGACGGAGTGCGGAAGAGCTCGCCGGCAACGGCATGACACCACCTTCTTCCGGCGCCGCCTCACCGCCGCCGGTTCGCCTGACCCGCTGGGAGGTCCCAGCCTGCTCCCGCCGTCCTGGCTTGCCAAGTAACCGGTCGACCTGCCGGCCGATCGGGTGGCACGCCGGTGCTGCCGGGACCGTCCGAATCAGACCCAGAGCACCGCGATCGCGGCGTTCACGAAGGTCAGCGCTCCGGTTGCCAGGAACATTCCCGTCGAGGGGGTGGTCCGTCGGCGCGCCAGCAGGATCAGGACGACCACGGCGAGGGCGACGAGCAGTTTGATCCCGATCTTCATGTGGTCGACCGGGAGGTCCTGCGCCTCACGGAGCCCGACGAGGGCCGCTCCGGTGACGAGCTGGACGAGACCGCCCCACCACATCACCTCTCCGGGCTTGTGGTCCCCGGCGCGCCACTGCACGAGGAAGCCTCCCAGCAGCAGGGCCAGACCCACGAGATGGGCCAGAACGAAGAGGAGCCGCACGACGTCCATGGGGTGATCCGTTCCGTGGTGGTGGCGACGACCCCGCCTGGGTCCGCACCCGAGCGGCGGATCAGCCGCCACGTTGTGGTCAGTTCGGTGGCACGAACGTACCAACAGGATGAATCGGGCCCCTCGCACGAGGTCGCCAGTTCGTGGTCGGTGTCACTCGGTGACGGTTGGACAGACGTCAGGGGCGGTCGGAGCACCGTGTGCTCCGACCGCCCCTGGTCGTGGAGGTGACGCCGGGCGTCAGCTACCGATGTTGGCCGGGCCGGCCTCCTGGGCCGCCTGGGCGCCCTCGGCCGAGCGGGTCTCGATGCGCTCGGTGATGTCGGCGTCGCGGGACTGCGTGGCCAGCGTCATGGTGCGGGCGGAAGCCTGCACCGGAGCCAGCTCGGCGCACTGACCCAGCGACTCACCGCGGACACGGTTGTCCGTGCCGCGCGGGGCGGGGTCGTTGTCGGTGCAGCTGAGGTCGCCGCGGACGATGTTGTTGCTCACGTACCCGTCGGCGCTGTTGCCCTCGAAGGACAGCCCACCACCGAACACGTTGGTGCCGCAGCCGCCGTAGGGCTGGGCGGCGCCGACCTGGAGGATCTGGCTGTTGCCGACGAAGGCGGCGTCGCCGTCGACCTCGGTGGAGCAGAGGACGCTGCCCTGCTCGGCCCCGCTGACGCGGAAGTCGCCGGTCACGACCGAGTCGTAGACGTCGGTGAGCAGGCTGCCCTCGGAGCTCAGGCTGCCCTCGACCCAGCTGGACTCGACCAGCACCTCGCTGTTCTGGGTCGCGACGTCACCGGTGATGTCCGAGTCGAAGCTGTAGAAGAAGCCCGAGTCGGTGGCGGTGGCACCGCTCAGCTCGCTGTCGTAGGCGTAGGTGCCGAAGGCGTTGGCGAGGGTCACCGAACCCGACACCGACGAACCGGCGGCGTCGAGGAAGCCGTTCTCCCGCACCGTGACCGAGCCGTTGATGGTCACGTCCTGGAGCAGCAGGTCGGAACCCTCGAAGACGGTGACGTCGCCGTTGATGACGGTGCCGGTCAGGTCGCACGACTCACCAGCGGGGACGACCAGGTTGTTGGGCACTGTCACGGCGCCGGCGGTGCCCACACAGTGGGTCGTCAGCGCGGCGTGCGCGGCGGGGGCCGCGAGGAAGGTGGCCGCCCCGGCCAGGGTGGTCGTGAGGGCCGCGACGGCGGCGGTGCGCCGACGGGCGGGCTTCACACCCCGTCCAGTGGCCGTGTTCTGCTGCGCCGACGGAATTGCCGAGTTCGCGAGGTCCACGCTGTTCTCCTTGTTATACGCCTGTGAGCACCGGGTACAAATGTATGGGCGGGGCGCGGCAGGTCAACAAGACGGCAAAAAGGTTTGTCTGCCTGTGGCCAGGCTGTAACGGATTTGACCGACCGGAGTTATCGGTTCGTGTCCGACTTGGTGCACCGCGACGCATCTGTCTGGGACGGGCTCGTCGCTCCGCGTGCGCGGGACCATCGCCTGCCCGGGTGGTCGACCTGGAGGAGCCGCGGCCCCGGCGCCAGGGCGGGTGGCGCCGAGGTCCGCGAGAGTGCCGGGTCCGCGCAGCTCCCCGAGGGTGTTCCTCCTGTCGAGCTCCCGTCGTCGCCGTGCGGCGCGCCATGATTCCTGGTTCCGCTCCGTGTCCGCGTTCTCCCGTTCGGGGAACGGGTGACTCCCCGGCGATCCAGTGGGTGAATTGCTCACCTCGCGCGGGTGGCGGGAGGAGAGGTGGCGCGCAGCGGGTTGACCGGGTGGTGAGCCGCGGTTGGCGCGCCCGCCCGGTCGAAACCCCTCCCATTCACCGCCGCCATCGCGGGAATGGAAAAAAGCGGAACAATCGCCGGATGAACGGTTCGGCCTCCCGTGGAACCGTTCGGGAGTGCCATTGCCCGGCCGCCCGGCCGCCGGAATGCTCGACAGGATGCCGCCCGGCTGCGGCACCCGGCCGGCCGGCCTGGCTCCGGCGGCGGATTGTGGCCGTCCCGGCCCGCTCCTAGTGTCGGAGGGCACGGGTGGCGGGCATGGGCGCTTCGCCTGCCGGGAGGGGAGCCGGCCCAGCTCCTCCGGTCCACCCCGAGCGCCGCCGAACGCACCCGTGGGGGGAACCATGAGAGGTCGACCCGGACTCGTGCTGGCCGCACTGGCGGCGGTCTTCCTGGCCGCGATCCCCACGACCAGCGGAACCGCCGGCGCGGAGCCCGGGAACTCGGAGGCCGCGGCGCCGACCGCCGTCGTCGAGGTCGCCGATGACTGGAACCCGCCGGCCCACCTGCGCCAGCCCCTCCAGGAGGTGTGGGACCACGTCGAGGCCACCTACCCGGACCTGCACGGCTTCCGCAACTACGGCTGGGACCAGGTCATGGCCAACGGCGGATACCTGAACTTCTGCGTGCGCTGGGACTCCTCGCGGCCGGTGTCCGAGGAGCTCCGGGACCGCATTCACGAGACCCTGCGTCGGCAGTACCGGAAATGGACGGACGTGATGCTCGACAACGGCCAGGGGCACAACGCCTGGCCCTACACCGAGGTGCCCGTCACGGTGGTGGGGTGGGCCGTCCGGGACAGGGACACCCTGCGATGGGATGACGACTCGGTCGACATCTACGTCAACGACATCCGCGAGGGCGCTCCGCAGTGCGCCGAGGAGTGCGGCCGGTTCTTCAACCAGGACGGCGACTACTCCCGGTGCCCCGGAGGAACGGCGCGGCACTACGACCAGTCGCTGTGGCTGACCGAGGGGATGAGCGGTGGCGCGGGCGGTGACTGGGGACAGCGCATGGGCAGCGAGTACTTCGTCGACTCGCTCGACGCGGAGAACGTCACGATCCTGTTGCACGAGATCGGCCACACCTTCGGCCTGGACGACTTCTACGACTGGACGCCGACCGGCATCAGCGAGTTCATCATGCGGGCGGGCAGTTCGCCGCACATCACCGAGTTCGACGGGTGGATGCTCCGCGACTTCTGGCGGAACGTGAAGCACCGGTTCGGCCTCTGACGGCCACGCCCCCACCCCGCCTCGGGCCGCCCAGCGGATCGGGTGGGCAGGGCCTGGCTGAGTCGAAGCCGGCACCGGCCGGTTACCTCGTCAGCGCGGCAGGGCCACCAGCTTCTCGGGGTTGACCACCTCGTACACCCCCAGCACCAACCCGTCCCGGATGGCGAAGGACGTCACCCTGCCCCCCGGTTCGTCGCGACCGCCCCAGCCCGAGCCGGCGGCGAGCATCATTCCGAGGTCGCCGTTGACCAACACCGCCCTGCCGGCCGTCACCGGCAGCGTGCCGTGCCGGCGCAGCAGGCCGAGGAACAGTCGCGCCACCTTCTCCGCGCCGACGACCACCCGGAGCGCCGTCCTGGCCCGACCGCCACCGTCGCTGATGAACCTGACGTCCGGGTGGAGGAGGGAGGTGACGGCGACGACGTCCCCGGAGCGGAGCGCCACGAGGAAGCGGTCCAGCACCTCCCGCTGTTCGACGAGGGCCGCGCGGGGAGGCGGGTCGGCGGCGGCCATCGTCCGTCGACCACGGACCGCGTGCTGCCTGGCCGTGGCGGGAGCGCAGCCCAGCGTCGCCGCCACCTCGTCGAAGGGCACCCCGAAGGCGTCGTGCAACACCACCGCCACCCGCTGCTCCGGCGTCAGCTCGTCGAGGACGACCATCGCCGCCATCCGCACGCCGTCCGCTCGCACCACGGAGGCCAACGGATCGTCCTCCCCGCCCTCGAGGGTGGTGACCAGGGGCTCCGGCAGCCACTGGCCCACGTAACGCTCCCGGCGCCGCTGGGCGGACCGCAACCGGTCGACGCAGAGCCGACCGACGGTGGTGGTCAGCCAGCCGCGCAGGTCCCGCACCTCCGCGAGCTCCGCATCCCCCAGCCGGGACAACCGGAGCCAGGCGTCCTGCACGGCGTCCTCGGCGTCGGCGCGGCTGCCGGTGAGGCGGTAGGCGACACCGACGAGGTGGGCCCGGTGGGTGCCGAAGGCCCGGGCCAACTCCTGGTCCCGCCCGTCGACCCCTCGCACCGCGTCCCCACCCACGGGCGGATCGTAGTACCGACGACCCGCTCCGCGACGGACGGCGGGTGAACGAGCCGACCGCGCGGCGCCGGGAGTCCCCGAGGGCAGGGGCCGGGCGCTTCGGGGTGGCCGAGCCGACGACGGTCTCGTCCTCGCAAGGGGAGTGGTACTCGTTGACCTCGGAAAAGGCGAGCGCGGACATCCCCGGCGCGCTGCTAGAGTCGCAGCGTGGCCACTGTGGGAGAGGACGCGGACGCGCAGGGTGGTGTGCCGGACCCGACCGGCGCGGGTGCGCTCCTGGTCCAGGTGGGCGCCTACGCGGCCGGCTTGTTCGCCGAGAGGGCGGCCGCGCTGGGCCTGTCCGCGCCCCAGGTCAAGATCCTGCGAGCCGTGGACGCCGCACCGGGGCTGAGCCAGCAGGCGCTGGCGGACCTGCTCGGAATCCTGCCCAGCCGGGTCGTCGGTCACGTCGACGACCTGGAAGCCAAGGGCCTGGTCGAGCGCCGGCGGAACCCCGAGGACCGCCGGCTCCACGAACTGCACCTCACGGTGGCGGGAGCCGCGCGCATGGACGACGTCGACCGGATGGTCGCCGACCACGAGAGCGCGCTGTGCTCCTCCCTGTCCTCCGAGGAACGCCGGGTGCTGGCCGGGCTGCTGACGGCGATCGCGATCAGGCCATCCGGTGAGCAGGCGTCAGGAGGCCGGGGCACCACCAGGACGGCGGCCGACCGGGGCCACGCGACCCGCTGATCCGCGTCCGCTCCCCAGTGAACAGGACGAACGGGGACAGCGGAACCGGTCCCACCACGGGGATGGCGGAGCCGCCCGTGATCGGGGCCATCCCGCCGCACCCCTCCGCGCCTGGGGTGGCTCTCGGCGAAGGCGCGACACGGCAGGGCGCACCCGGTGGCGCGCGTCGGCTCCGCCACCGGATCACCGGACGGCCAGCCGCCTGGCCCACCGCTCGGCTCGACGGCCACCCGGGCCAGCGGGAGTTCCTGGCGGACCTCGTCGTGGTCGCGGTCGCTCCGGCGGACCGGGAGGACGAGAACGCTGCGCCCGCGACGCGGCGGCGTTCCGCCGCGTGAGCCGACCGACCACGCCGGTGCGCGCCGGAGCCCCCGGTCCCTGGCCCGGGGCGGCGGGTCCGGCGGTCCCCGACCCGGGGCGGCCCGGTGCCGCGAGCGTTCCCCGGCCGGTCGTCCGGGCCTCGTCCGACCGGGGTCAGCGCCGGGACCAGTCGTGCCGGTCGGCCCCGGTGCGCAGCGCGCGCAGGCGTTTCCGGAGCTCCCCCGCTGCCCACTCGTCGTCGGCCCTGGCGCTCAACCAGCAGGTCATCAGCACCTCGCGGATGTCCGCGAGCCGCTGGTAACCGGGCCAGCGGCGGATGTCGTAGCCGTAGGCGTCCGAGAAGGCCCGGTACTCGGCCTCGGTGTGCCAGCCGAACCTGTCCGCGAAGAGAGCCGTCTGGAGCAGGTCCCACTCACGCGGACCCGTCGCCGCGTACTCGAGGTCGAGGAGCAGCGGTCGGCCCGCACCGTCCACCACCGCGTTCCCGGTGTTGGCGTCACCGTGCACCACCCCCGTCGGCAGCGCGAAGTCGAGGTCGGCCCAGTCGGCCCGAGCCTGGTGCACCCGCCCGTGCAGGTAGTCCAGGTCCTGCTCGTCGAGCGGGGCGGACTCCAGCCAGTGGTCGACGCGGGCGAAGGGGTTGAGGGCTGGCAGGTCCAGCTCCGGTGGTGCCGTGAGCTCGTGGAACCGGCGGAGCAGCGTGGCGAGCTGCCCGGTCGTGGCCGGGGCTGTGACCTCGACCGCCTCCCAGCAGGTGACGACTCGACCCAGCACCACCATCGGTTGGTCGAGGTCGAGCGGGACGGCGGCCGGGAAGTCCCGGGTCCGCAGCCACCGGGCGACGGCCACCTCCCGGCGTGCCGCCGGGAGCAGGGCCACGGACCTGGCGATCCGGACGACGACCGGCCCGACGCGGTAGACCGCGTTGTCCCCGATCCGCACGAGCCCGGCGTCGGGGGCGGACATCCCCGTTCGCCGGCACACCTCCCGCAGGACCGTTCCGGCGGTGTCCGGGCTGAGCGGCTGGTTGCTGCTGTGGAGGTCGGGCGGCACCCCACGACCGTAACCCGGGTTCCGGCGGCGCCGAGGGGACCGTGGCCGAGGACGGTGGGAGGCGTGCGATGCTCCAGGAGGAGTGCGATGGCCCGGCGGAGGACGGAGATCGGTGTGGGCGAGTTCGACGAGTTGACGACGCCCGTGGTCGCGGCCCCGATGGCCGGTGGCGCGAGCACCCCGGACCTCGTCGTGGCCGTGAACTCGGCGGGTGGCCTCGGGTTCCTCGCGGGTGGCTACCGCTCCGCCCAGGAGATGCTCCACCAGGTGAGCGAGGTGCGGGGCCGCACCGACCGGGCCTTCGGCGTGAACCTGTTCGTGCCCGGCGAGGACCGGGCCGTCCCGGCGGAGCTCGACGAGTACCGGCGGCGGCTGGCACCCGAGGCCGCCAGGGTGGGTGTCGAACTGGGGGAGCCGCGCTGGGATGACGACGGTTTCCCCGCCAAGCTCGCCGCTCTCCTCGACGATCCCGTGCCGGTCGTGTCGTTCACCTTCGGGCTGCCGGACGCGAGCGCCGTCCGTGCGCTGCGGCGGGCCGGCAGCCTGGTGGTCGTGACCGTCACCTGCGTGGAGGAGGCCCGTGCGGCGGCCGAACGGGGAGCCGACGCGCTGTGCGTGCAGGGAGCCGAGGCAGGTGGGCACCAGGGGTCCTTCGACGACACCGAGGAACGGGTCCAGCCGCTGGCCTCCCTCCTGGCGGCGGTGCGAGCCAGTGTCCCGCTGCCCCTGCTGGCCGCCGGCGGCCTCGCCTCGCCGGCCGCGGTGCGGGCCGCGCTCGGTGGGGGAGCGGTGGCCGTCCAGGTCGGCACCGCCCTGCTCCTCGCCGACGAGAGCGGCGCGAGCGCGACCCACCGGGCCGCTCTCGTCAATCCGGAGCCGAGGACGACGAGGGTGACGAGGGCGTTCAGCGGTCGTCGGGCGCGTGGCCTGGTCAACCGCTTCCTCGCGGCCCACGACGAGGCCGCGCCGGCCGCCTACCCGCAGGTGCACCGCATGACGGCGCCGCTGCGGGCGGCGGCCGCCCGCGCGGGGGACACGGGCACGACACACCTGTGGGCGGGCACCGGCTTCCGGTCCGCCAGCGCCCGCCCGGCCGCCGCGATCTGCCAGGAGCTGGTCGGCTGACCCGTCACGGGGCGGACGGTCGTCGTCGCCAGCAGCGGGAGTGCGGTGTCCACCCCAGCCCACGGCGTTCGGCGCCCCGCCGCCCGTCCTCGGCGCTCCCCTCCACGGGTCATGAGTACTGGTCGGCGAAGTCCACGGTGGGTGCCACCGGGGTGATGACGTCCACCAGCACGCCGTTGGGGTCCCGGGTGATGAAGTGGCGCTGCCCGAAGTCCTCGGTGCGGAGATCGAGCAGGCAGGGGAGTCCCGCCCGTTCCACCAGGCGCGCGTACTGGGCGTCCACGTCGTCGACTTCGATGTTGATCAGCACGCCGGTCGCGGTCGCGCCCCGGTGGCTCTCCGGCAACGTGGGGTGGTCGGCCGCGAGGAGGGCGAGCTCCTGGTGTGGCGCGCCGCGGTGGCGCAGGCTTACGTACCAGTCCGACTCGAAGGTGATGTCGAAGTCGAGGTGGAGGGTGTAGAAGTCGAGGCTCTCCCGCAGGCGGGTGGTGCACAGCACCGGATAGCAACTGGTCAGCGTCATGGTTCCCGTCCTTCCCTTCACATACCCTCGGTATGTGACCTGGGGGACGCTAGGACGCATACCCTCGGTATGTCAAACTGGCGTACCGGAAGGAGACCGATGGGAGCGACGACGTCGAGCAAGGCCCGGCAGCGCGAGGCGACGCGGCGGGCGCTGATCACCACGGCCCGCGCGCTCTTCTCCCGACGGGGATACGCGGAGGTGGGGCTCAACGAGATCGCACGGGAGCTCGCGCTGACCAAGGGCGCGCTCTACCACCACTTCGGCAGCAAGGCCGGCCTGTTCCGAGCCGTGGTGCGCCAAGCGCAGGAGGAGGTCGCCGACCGCGTCGTCGCAGCCGCCGAGCGGCAGGGTGACCCCTGGGAGGGCCTCCTCGCCGGCTGTCGCGAGTTCCTGGTCGCCAGCTCCGCCCCCGAGGTGCGGCGCGTCATGCTCGTCGACGGTCCCGCGGTGCTCGGCTGGGAGGAGTGGCGCGCCCTGGACGAGGAATCGTCGGCGCGTCACCTCGACGAGGTGCTCGACCAGCTGATGACCGCGCGCGTCATCGACCAGCAACCACGGGAACCACTGGTGCGCCTGCTCTCCGGCGCCATGAACGAGGCCGCGCTCTGGCTGGCCCGCGCCGACTCCCCGGCCCAACTGGAGGAGACCGTCGCCGCCCTGCGCCGACTGCTCGGATCGCTGCGTTCCTCCCCGGGCGGGTCACCCACCCGCCAGCCCCCGGTCGGAAGGACGGGCAGCGCCGAACAGCGGGCCTGACGGCGGCCTGGCGCAGTGTGCCTGGGAGTGCCGGGGCACGGGCGCCAGCACGGCCCAGGTCGGCGTTCCGCGCTCACCTCCCGGTCGCGGCGTTCACGACCGGGAGGCGAGCCGCGGCGCGATCAGCAGGAGTCGTACTGGTACGTCGGCGACCCCGGCGGGGTGACGTTCACGTCCCGCAGGACCACCGAGACGCTGTCACCGATCTCGGCGCAGGTCGACTCGAAGTGCTGGCGTTCGTACTCGATGGCGATCAGGTTGTCGCCGAACACCTGCCGGTACAGCTGGCACTCCCGCCACATGCCGCAGTTCTCGGCGATCGCGAAATCGAACCCGATCTCCTCCAGCGACACCGCGCGCGGCAACTCCACCGTGTTCTTCTGGGCCGCGGCCATCCCCAGGTCGTGGGTGACCTCCGTCAGCCGGGCCGCGAAGTCCACCGCCTCGTCCTGCCCGAAGGGGACCAACTCCTCGACCGGCGTCCCGTCGAAGCGCATCCACGAGTCGAGGTTGTCGAACTCCACCGCCGAGAACCCCTTGTCGGCGCAGGTCTCCAACATCGGCCGCAGGTGCTCGACCGCGTCGATCCGGTTGCCCTCGGTCGAGATGTCGACGAGGTACTCGCCGCCCCAGTTCGGGTCGTCGCCCAGTTCGAGGAGCACCAGGTGGGACGGCCAGTTCGACAGCTCATCGGGTCGTGTCCCGGACCAGTCCGGTTGGGTCTGGAAGGCGTTGACGTAGCAGATGCCGTAGACGTCCTGCGGGACGGAACCGTAGTACCAGTCGCGGGACACCACCGTCACGTCCTCCGGTAAGGGGTACTCACCGCCGATCTGGTAGTCGAAGGAGGCGTTGACCGGCGGCGCGGCCCACCCCTGGGCGTCCTCCCGCGCCACCGTCGTCGATTCCGGCTCAGCCGGCTGCCCGGCGGCGGACCCGTACGCGCAACCCGTGGCGAGCAGGCACAGCGCGAGGGTGGCCGCGGTGGAGTGTCGGGACATGCTCTCGTCTCCTCGCAAGCGACTCGTGCGGTCGTCCCGCGCCGAGCGGGACCTCCCAGCCCGGCGCGAGAACGGGGCGGAGCGTACGACAGGTTGATCTTCCTGCCTACCGCCAGCCGGGCCCGTGGTGTGCGACGGCACACCCGGCCGGCCGCCGGCTCTCGGGACACCGGACGTGCGAGGCACCCGGCCCGAACACTCCCGCTTCCTGGCCGACCAGGGCCGAACCGGGGGCGGGGCGGATGCCGGGGGCGAGCGAGCATGTCCCATCGCCCCCTCGTTCGGACCAACGTGGCCACCCTGACGGTCCCGCCCACCACCAGGGCGTCGGCAAAGACTTCGGTCCCACCGCAGCGACTTCTCCCGGTAGGCCACCCACGCTGGAACCGACCGACCGGGACCGGGACGGGTGGCCAGCCGGAGCGGAGGGCAGCGCCGGGGCCCCTCACCCGGCGCCATGCTCCGAACCAACCCTGGGGGCCAGATGCGCGTGCTGTTCGCAGGTCTTTCCTCGATCGGCCACTTCTTCCCACTCCTTCCCCTCGCGACGGCGATCAGCCGGCACGGACACCACGTCGGCTATGCCATCGACGCCGGGCTGCACGGACGGGTGGCGGCGTTGGGGCTGGAACCGGTCGCGGCGGGGATGTCCATGCCGGCGGCGTTCGAGGAAGCCGCCCACCACGTGTTCGGGCGACCCGTCCGCATCGCGGACCTGCGCCCGGAGCAGATCCCGGGCTACCTGGCCGTCGTCTTCGGCTCGGTGCTCCCGCGCCGCTACGCGGATGACCTGGAGGTCGCACTGCGACGGTTCCGCCCCGACCTCCTCGTCTACGACGCGGTCTGCCCTGGAGCTGGGATCGCGGCAGTGGCGGTGGGCGTTCCCGCGCTTGCCCACGGACTGGGTCACCGCACGCTCACCCAGCTCTCACCCGAGTACGTGAGCAGGGTTCGGGACTTCGCGGCCGAACGGAAGCTGCGTCTCGACCTGACCGACCCCAACCCCCTCGGACATCCCTACCTCGATATCTACCCGCCCTCGATGCAGGACCCCGACTTCGTGGCCGGCGCGAGACGAGTCGAACTCCGTCCCGTCCCCCACGTCGACGATGCCCACCCGCTGCCGCCCCTACCGGCCTCCACCGGTCACCGCCCCCGGGTCTACGTCACCTTCGGCACCGAGGCCGGGGCGGAGGGCGCCTCGGCCGCGATCCGCGAGACGGTGGCGGGTCTCGCGGTACTCGACGCGACGGTCCTCGTCGCGACCGGTCCGAAACTCCCCGTGGACGTGCTGGGGGCCCCACCGGACAACGTCATCGTCCGTCCTTGGGTGGCGCAGGCGGCCGTACTGCCCCACCTCGAACTCGTCGTGAGCCATGCCGGTTCGGGAACGATGCTCGGCGCGCTCGCCAAGGGCCTGCCCCAACTGCTCCTCCCGCGAGGAGTCGACCAGTTCGTCAACGCCGACGCCGTCCTCGCGGCCGGCGCCGGTGAACGGCTGCTGCCCGAGGAACTCACCGCCTCGGCGGTGGCGGCCTCGGCGCGACGCCTGCTCGCCGAACCGACGTTCCGCGCGTTGGCGCGACGGGTCGCGGACGAGATCGCCGCGATGCCCGGCCCGGACGAGATCGCCGACCACTTGCCCGACATCCTCGCTCAGCTGACCGCGTGACCGCGTGACCGCGTGACCGCGTGACCGCGATCGCAAGCCAACCGTCCACACCCGCGAAGGAGCGTCCACGATGGACGAGGTGCCGTCGAACCGGCTGATCAACCCCAAGGTCCTCAGCGGCGACCCGGGCCCGCCCCGCATCACCCCCGAGGACGCCCGGTACGAGGACCTCGCGCTCCGAGTGAGGAACGAGCGGTTCGAACACCGTCCCCGCTACTTCCGCGTCCCCCGGACGACCGAGCAGGTCGTGACCGCCGTCACCGAGGCAGTGCGGGCGGGGGACCGGATCACGATCCGCAGCGGAGGCCACTCGATGGAGAACTCCGTCGGCGAGGCCAGCGACGGCGTGATCATCGACCTGTCCGCCATGAACGGCGTCTACCACGATCCCGGGAGGAGGGCCTTCGTCGTGGAATCCGGTGCCACGCTGGGCGAGATCTACCGGGTCCTCTACCTGACCTGGGGGGTCACCATACCGGGAGGCTGGGGGCACTCGGTCTGCGTCGGCGGCCACATCCAGGGCGGGGGATACGGGGTGCTCTCCCGCAGCCTTGGCTCCGTCGTCGACTACCTGTTCGCCGTCGAGGTCGTCGTGGTCGACGCCGACGGCACGGCACGCGCGGTCATCGCCACCCGGGACCCGGCCGACCCCCACCACGAGCTGTGGTGGGCGCACACGGGCGGCGGCGGTGGCAACTTCGGCGTCGTCACCCGGTACTGGCTGCGAAGCGCCGTGACCCCGGGTGACGACCCGGCCCAACTCCTACCCCCACCGCCCGCCACCCTGCTCACCGGTGTGCGCCGCTGGACCTGGGACGGGCTGACCCGCGACGCCTTCCACCAGCTGATGGACAACCACGGGCGGTGGCACCAGGCCAACAGCTCCCCCGGCTGCCGGTACGCCGCACTCGCCTCCCGACTCGTGGTCACCGGGCGGGGCGACCAGGAGGACGGCGAAGCCGTCGTGGTCGCCGCCATGATCGACGGGGGACTGCCCGACGCTCGCCGCATGCTGGCGGACTACCTCGACGAAGTCGGCGACGGAGTGGGCGGTGAGCAGCACATCGGACAGGCGACACCGTGGCTCTACACGATGATGCCCCCTGTGCCCGATGGCGACGCCCACCGGGGAGCGGAGTACGACCGGTACAAGGGCAAGGCCGGGTATCTCCGGCGGGGCTTCACCCGCCAGCAGATCGACACCGTCTACGACTACCTGACCAGCCCCCGGGCCGGAGTCGAACTCGCCAGGCTGTGGCTGCTCGCCTACGGCGGCCAGATCAACGCGGTCGACCCGGCCGCGACCGCGCTCGCCCAGCGCGACTCCGTCCTCAAGGCCGTGTACATCGCCATCTGGTCCGACGCGGCGGACGACGCCGAGAACCTCGACTGGATGCGGAGGTTCTACCGGGACGTCTACGCCGAAACCGGAGGTGTTCCCGTTCCCGGTGAGGTCCACGACGGTACGTACATCAACTACCCCGACACGACCTGGCCGACCCGGCCTGGAACACCTCCGGCGTGCCCTGGCACTACCTGTACTACAAGGACAACTACGAGCGGTTGCGACGGGTGAAGCGCGACTGGGACCCACGCGACGTGTTCCGGCACGCCCTGTCCGTCCGCCCGGCCGACCCGCCCGGCGAACCCGCACCCACCCCTTGAACCACCCGGGGGGTCAACTCGTGATCCGCCAGCTCCTCGCGTGCTCGTACTGGTCGTACAGGCGGGAGAAGATCCCGCCCGTGTTCCGCAGATCCGCCGGTGTCCCGACCTCCGCGATGCGCCCCCTGTCGAGGGCCACCACCTGATCGGCCGTGGCCAGCGTCCCGGGGCGGTGGGCGATCACGATGACCGTCCGTTCGGGGTCCACCGACAGGTTCGCGATGGCCTGGCTGACGGCACTCTCGTTCTCGGGGTCGAGCGCCGAGGCCGCCTCGTCGATGAGCACCACCCGGGCCCGCTTGAGGAAGGCCCTGGCGATGGAGACCCGTTGACGTTCGCCACCCGAGAGCTGGGTGCCGCCCTCCCCCACGCGGGTCCGCCACCCCGCCGGCAACCGTTCGATGACCTCGTCGAGGCGGGCGTTGCGAGCAGCCTCCTCCAACTCCGCCCGGCTCGCCTCCGGCCGGGCCAGCCGGAGGTTCTCCTCGATCGTCGTGTCGAACAGGTAGACGTCCTGGAAGACGATCGCGACGTCGTTCAGCAGGACCGGGTGGTCCAGCTCCCGGACGTCCACGCCGCCCACCAGCACGCTGCCGGAATCCACGTCGAAGAACCGCGCCACGAGCCGGGTGATCGTCGTCTTCCCCGACCCGGAAGGCCCCACCAGCGCCGTGGTGGTGCCCGGCCGGCACCGGAAGGAGACATCGGTCAGGGCGGGTGTGTCCCCGTAGGAGAAGGTCACCCGGGAGAACTCGATGTCGGCGCTCCGGAGAGAGCGCACCGGGTTCGGGTGGTGGGGGAGGGCGGGGATGCGCAGCACCTTCTCGACCCGCTCGGCGAGGTAGTCCATCGCTCCGATCCCGGACGCGTGGTCGATCATCGCCCCGAGCGGTTCCAGGAAGCGGATGGCCAGGATCAGCAGTGCGAGGGAGTCCGCCACGGACAGCGTGCCGGACAACAGGAACTGGACCCCGAGAACCAGCACCACCACGTAGCCGATCATCACGACCCCGCTGTAGGAGAGGTCGGGGAACAACATCCGGTCCAGGCCACGCCGGTACTGCGAGCGGTGGTCGTCCAGCGCCTCCCGCATCCGCGCGCTGCCCGTGGAGCTGGTGCCCGCCGCCCGGAGCACCGGCTGCGCCTGGCCGAACTCGATGGCGCGTCCGGCCACCTCGTTCGCCGCGATCTCCATGTCGACCGACACCCGGGCAACGGTCCGACGGGAGACCCGCATCACGGCCAGGGCGAGCGGGAGGGTGGCCAGCAGCACCAGCGCCAGGCGCCAGTCCACGGCGAAGGTCACCCCGATGACGGTGACGGGCACCAGGACGCAGGTGATCGCCGGTGCGGCGACGGTCACCGTCAGCTGGGACAGGACGCCCGTCACGTTCGTGACCGTGCGGACGAAGGTCGCCTTCCTGTCCGAGGTGAACCATCCCAGGGGAAGGGTGGTGACGTGGCGCATCAGGTGGTGCCGGAGCTGTTCGGCCAGCTTCATGCTCGCCGTGAACCCCAGAGGCGTGGCCACCACGCTCAGCACCGCGTACAGGGCCAGTCCGAGTCCGCCAACGACGAGCCACGGGGCGGCGGCCGCGAAATCTGGCTCCGGGCGCAACACCGCGCGCAGGATCGGGATCAGCAACCCGAGCAACAGCCCCTGCAGCACGGCGAGGACCGCCGTCATCAGCCACACACGGACCATCAGGCCGGGATGGGGCCACAAGCGGTAGAGCCTGCGAATCACCTGCTGTCTCCGTTCTGCTGGGCACGCCACATCCGGGCGTACAGGCCTCGTCGTCCGAGGAGTTCCGCATGGGTGCCGTTCTCGACGACGCGGCCCGCCTCCAGCACGAGGATCTGGTCGGCGTGCTGGATCGTGTGCAGCCGGTGGGCGATCACGACCACCGTCTTCCCCGCGACGAGCCGGGCGAGCGCGTCCTGCACCGCGGCCTCGCTGTCCGGGTCGAGCGAGGCCGTCGCCTCGTCGAGCACCACGATCGGTGCCCGCGAGAGGATCGCCCGCGCGATGGTCAACCGTTGACGCTCGCCACCGGACAGACCGCCCGTCCCCGACTCCAGCACCGTGTCGTACCCCAGCGGGAGCCGCTTGATGACCTCGTCGATCTGTGCTGCTTCCGCGGCCTCCCTGACCTCCTCGTCGGTGGCACCGGGGCGCCCCACCCTGATGTTCTCGGTGACCGTGTCCCGCAGCAGGGTGACGTCCTGGAACACCAGGGACATCGACGCCAGCAGGGTCGTAGAGGAGATATCCCGCAGGTCCACGCCCCCGATCCTGATGGCGCCGGCCGTGACGTCGTAGAACCGGGGAAGGAGGCTCGCGATGGTGCTCTTCCCCGCGCCGGACGGCCCCACGATGGCGGTGACCGTGCCGGGCTCGCAAACCGTGTCGATCTCCGCCACGGCGTTGGTGACTCCGTCATAGGAGAAGGACACCCGGTCGAACTCGATGCGGTACCCCTCGGGTTGGCGGGGGTGGTCGGGTTCGGGCAGCGGTGGGTGCCTGAGCAGGCTGTCGATGTGGCCGGCGGCCATCCGTGCCATCCGGAGACCCTGGGCACCGTGGATCATCGGGCTGAAGGAGGTGGGCAGGCCCACTCCCACCACGAGGAAGGGGAGGAGGTCCGCCACGGGGAGCCAGCCGGCGGCCACGAAGGCCAGCCCGGCGGCCATCACCACCCCGAAGACCGCCATCTCGGATCCGAGCACCCGGTTCACCGCGGAACTCCTGCGGTGGCCCGCCATCCAGGCCCGGTAGGCCGCGGTGTGTTCGGCCATCGCGTCGGCGAACCGGCCCAGGACCCGTCCCTCCGTGCCGCCGAAGGTCTTGACCACGCCGATGCCGTCGACGTACTCCACGCTCGCCGCGCTGATCTGGCCCTCCGCCGCGATGAGACGGGACATGTGCTCGGGCAGCGAACGCATCGACATCCGGTAGGTGATCAGCGTCAGCACGGGCACGGCCAGGGTGACCAGGGCCATCCGCCAGTCCACCAGGAAGAGGTAGGTCGTTCCGACGACCACCGCCACCGCCGCGCCGAGCAGGCCGCCCAGCGCGTGGGCGAAGAGCTCGTGCATCTCCTCGAGGTCGTCGGTCATCGCCTTCTTGACCCGCCCCGACCCCGCCGCGCGGAACCAACCCAGCGGGACGGTGCCGAGTCGCCCGACGATCCGCACCCGGAGGCTGTGCAGCATCTGGGCGTCGGCCTTGTGCCCGACGTGGGTGGACAGGCCGAGCAGCAGGAGCCGGAGGAGCGCGCCGCAGGCGCCGGCGATGGCCCAGGCCCACACCGTGCTCGCCACCGGACCACCGGTGTTCCCCAGTACGGTTCGCGCGATCTCCGCGACGGCCACGAACGGCAGGAAGCCCGCGGCGGGC
>NZ_AGVX02000023.1 GCF_000239155.1 Actinoalloteichus spitiensis RMV-1378 | reverse complement strand
CGGGGAAGGCCGGGCGGGTTCCTCGGCGGGCTGGTCGTCAGCGGCGTCCGGGTCCTCCGGTTGGAACCACTGCGACAGCACCTCCTCGTAGATGGGCAGCCGTTCGGTGGGGGCGTCGAGGTCCGCGTTCGGGTCCCCCGCCTCCTCGGCCGTCTGCCGGTTCCCGGCCTGGGTGGCCTGCCGTGCGGGGCGCTCGACGGGCCGGGCGGGCGGGGTGGCAGGCGCCTCCTGGTGGGCTCCCAGCGCCTCCTGCGCGTCGGCCCAGTCGTCGTCCGCGCCCTCCGGCTCCTCCGCCCTGCCCTGGGCGTCGTCGACGTCGGTCGGGCTGAAGTGGGCGGTGTCCTCCGGCCCGACCGGGCGGGCACCGGACAGCCGGTTGGCGAAGTCGGCGCCGCGGTCGGGACGGCGGGCCGGGGCCGGCGGCTCGGCGGCCTGGTTCTCCGGGGCCGGCGAGAAGAAGGAGCTGGTGCTGGCGGTGGCCGTGCTGCCGGCCTCCTGCACCGCGCTGGCGTCGAACACCCCGCTGTCGAGGTTGTTCAGCGCCGGCGAGGCCGGCTCCTCCATCTCGTCGTAGTACTCGTACTCGTCCTCGGCCTCGCCGCTCGCGGGCAGCGCGGGCACCGCCGCCGGGTCGGCGGCACCGCCCTGGGTGACCACCGCCGAGGGCGGCTGGGCCGGACCGGGCGGCGGGGCGAGCGAACCGGCGGCGGTCCCCCGCACCGAGGACGGCCGGACGACCAGCGCGGCGGGCACGACGACGAGGGCGATGATGCCGCCCTCCAGGTACTCGCTGCGGAGCCGGACCCGGATCTCGTGCCGCTTGGCCAGCTGCACGACCACGTACAGACCCATCCGCCGGGAGACGCCGACGTCGACGCGCGGCGGGTTGGCCAGCCGCTCGTTGACCGCCGAGAGCTCCTCGTCGGGCATGCCGACGCCGCGGTCGGTGATCTCGATGATCAGTTCGTTCTTGCGGCTGTGCGCGGTGCGCACCGTCACCTTCGTGCTGGGGTCGGACAGCGCGGTCGCGTTGTCCAGCAGCTCGGCGATGAGGTGGACGAGGTCGTTGACGGCACGGCCCTGCACGAGCAGTTCGGGCGTGCTGGAGACGGTGACCCTGGCGTACTGCTCGACCTCGGAGACCGCCGCGCCCAGGATGTCGCCGACCGGGACCGGCTTGGCCATGCGCCGGGTGGTGTCGGTGCCGGCGAGGACCAGCAGGTTCTCGCTGTTGCGGCGCATACGGGTGGCGAGGTGGTCCAGCTCGAAGAGGTTGGCCAGCTGGTCCGGGTCCTGCTCGTCGCGCTCCAGCCGGTCGATCAGGCCCAGCTGGCGCTCGACCAGCGTCTGGCTGCGGCGGGAGAGGTTGACGAACATCGCGTTGACGTTCGCCCGGAGCAGGGCCTGCTCACCGGCCAGCCGGACCGCCTGGTTGTGCACCGCGTCGAACGCGCGGGCCAGCTGTCCGATCTCCTCGCGGGTGTGCACGTCCACGGCGGGCACGGAGACCTTCGGGATCTCGTTGTCGGTGTCGCGCATCTGGGCGATGACCGCCGGCAGCCGCTCGTGGGCCACGTCCAGCGCGGTGGTCCGCAGCGTCCGCAGCGGGCGCAGCATCGACCGGAGCACGACGGTCATCAGGACGAGCGCGAGCACCAGGGTGCCCAGCACCAGACCGGCGTCCCGGTAGGCGGCGGTGCGGACGTCGCCGGCCAACCGCTCGGCCTCGCCGTGCAGCTGCCCCTGGAGGCCGTCCTCCACCTGGCGCATCAGGTCGAGCGTGGTGGCCGCGGCCTGGTTCCACTCGGCGACGGGGATGCCGAGGCTCCCCTCGCCGCCGGACCTGGCCAGCGCCTGCTGGAGCAGCCGGCTCCTGAGGTCGACCTCCGGGCCGGTGACGGTGTCGGCGAAGAAGTTCGCCTCCGACACCGAGGCGGTGTTCTGGAACTCGGTGATCGCCGCCGCGTACTGGGCGCTGGCCCGGGAGACCACGTCGGTCTGCCCGGTGACGAAGGAACCCTCCTGCGCGGCGGTGAGCAGCACCGACCGCTGGATGGCGATCTGCTCCTTGGCCCTGGCGACCGCTTCGGTCCCACGGAAGGTGGAGCTGACCTCGGTGTCGGCAGCGCTCGCCGCGAGCTCCCGGTTGAGCTGGAGCAGCGTGTCGATCATGCTGGTGTAGGTGGTGATGACGGCCACGTGCGGGTACTGGGAGTCCAGCACCGCCCGTTCCCGCAGGACGCCCAGGGTGCCCAGGCGGTACTGGGCCCGGTCGAGGGCGGACTGCACCGAGGCGGTGTCGGTGGCCAGCACGCTGGCGGCGCTGTCGAAGCTCTCGACGGCGGAGTCGACCTGCCCCATGACCTCGGTGAGCGACTCGTCGTTCCGCTCCCGGCCACTGGCGATGTAGACGGCGGCCAGGTCGCGTTCACGCTGGAGTTCGTGGGCGAGACCGGTGATCCGCTGGGACAGTTCGACGCTGCGCACGACCAACGCGTAGGTGTCGGCGGCGCGCAGCTGGTCGAGGACTCGGAACCCGCCGAGGACCACCGCCGCGAGGGTGGGCACCAGCAGGATGACGATCAGCTTGTTGCGGACCTTCCAGTTCTGGAGCCGCCAGCGGCCACTGCGCTTCGGGGACAACGCGACCTCGTTCGCGTTGTCCTCGGCTGGCTCGACGCCGGAGTCGCGCGCTGCGCCCTGCTGGCCGACCGCGCTGGGGCGGCCGTCGCTTTCCGCACCGCGCGCCTCGTCGGCGTCAGCGGCGGCATCAATCCCGGAGGACGCCTTCTGACCTGGCACGGCTAGTTAATCCTCCAACTCGGGGTGACAGAGGGAGCGGAGTCGAGCGTCGACGAGTTCCGGGTTCCGGGTTCCGGGTTCCGGGAGCAGCCTCGGTGCCGCCGGCAGGAATACCACGGCCCCCGCACCGCGACCGGTCGGCCCCACGGCTGCGCCGGAGCCCCTGGCCCTCCCGCTGCGCGCAGCCGAAGCGGCCGGACCCCTGCCATCCCACTCCCTGATCGACTCGCGACGCCTCGGCCCCGTCATGTTCGTGAAGGCAACGAGCGTCGCCGCGCCACTATACTCACGCAGCGCAAGTCGCCACGCCGGACATCCCCCGATAGACCACCCAATTGGGTTGGCATCGTCTCAAAAACTACCGGTTGTTTCCAGTAATGCCCCCGTTTAGGGTGTCTCGTGTCTTGCCAAGGCGAGCACACTCCCAGAGATGAGGCCATGTCCGTATCGCGACGCCGACCAGGCGGCGAACGGCCCGCCGGCCCGCCGGACCACCGGCCGCCGTCGCCCGGCCGAGCGACGGCGCCTCCCGGCCGGAGCGGCGGCCGCCCGCGGTCCCCGCACTCTACTTCGGACACCGGGCCGGCAGTGGCGTCGGCCACTCCGACATGCGGGAAGATCGCGACCGGCCCGTGCTGCGGACGCGGCACCACCGCAGCACACCCCGGAGATCCACCGGGACGTCGACCACACGCGGCAACCGAGCGAGCACCACTCCGACATTCGAGCAACGCGGGTACCACCAGTCGGACTATCGATTTGGCAAGTTGATCAGAAAGTTACTTGAAGTAGCGCAAAACGGGATCGTTCGCTCACCTAAGCGAAGCAATCAGGTGATCTAATGGCGACCAACCGAGCACGGATAGTGACGCCTCTGACGCTTGTCGCCCGGCCGGCCAGGCGAATCGCCACTTTCGCCGAAGTCCTCTCACATCATCAAGGAGCATCACATGGTTCGACCGAACCGGTGGACGGCGCCCACGTCGCGGCCCGCACGGGTGGCCGCGGTGGGCACCGCTCTCTCGTTGACTGCCCTGCTGAGCGGCTGCGGCCTGCTCGACGGGTCCAGCGGAGCGGACGAGAGCGCCGCCGAGGGCGGGGGCCAGGTTGAGAAGTCGGACATCAAGATCGGCTACAACCCGATCATCGATGTGGCGCCCATCTTCTACGCCGACGAGAACGGCTACTTCGCCGACGAGGGCCTGAACGTCAGCACGGAGCGCACCACCAGCGGCGCCGAGGCGATCGCCTCGCTCGCCGGGGGTTCGCTCGACTTCACCTACGGCAGCCACGTCGCCTTCATGGCCGCGCAGGCATCCGGGGTCGCGGACCTCAAGATCGTCGGGGACGCCTACACCGCCCTCGAGGACAACGTGGCGATCATGACCGTGCCCGGCTCGGGCGTCGAGAAGCCCGAGGACCTCGCCGACGTCAGCATCGGCATCAACGCCGAGCGCAGCCTCGCCGACCTGCTCTCCATCTCCGCCATGACCTCCAACGGCGTCGACGTCGCCTACGAGGACGTCAACTGGCAGCAGATGGCCATGCCCGACCTGCCCACCGCGCTGGCCGACGGGCACATCAAGGCCGCCCTGCTGCCGGAGCCGTTCCTGACCCAGGCCGCGATGCAACACGGCGCGTTCAAGGTCCTCGACGCCGCGGAGGGCCCCACCGCCGAGTGGCCGCTGGGCGGGTACGTGGTCAGCGCGGACTTCGCCGAGGAGAACCCGAAGACCGTGGCCGCGTTCCAACGCGCCCTGGTGCGGGCCTCGGAGGCGCTGGTCGACCAGGGTGAGCTGGAGCAGATCCTGCCCGAGGTCGCCGGCATCGACGAGGACATCGTGTCCGTCCTGAACTTCGGCGCCTTCCCGACCACCCTGGAGGCCGAGCGCATCCAGCGGGTGGCCACCCTCATGTCGCAGTTCTCCTTCATCGAGGAGCCGATCGACGTGGAGGACATGATCGTCCCGCTCCCCGAGGACTGATCACCGATCACACCACGACGGACTGACACCTCATGCGTTCCGCGCTCAGGGGCGCGATCGGCGTGGCCGGCTTCCTCCTGCTCTGGGAGGCCGCCGGGCACGCCGGATTCGCGCCGCAGAACCTCTTCCCCCCGGTCTCGATGGTCTTCGCGCGGCTGGGTGAACTCCTGGCGACCGAGGAGTTCCTCCGCGAGATCATCGCGACCGTCCTCGCCTGGCTGATCGCCCTCGCCCTCGCCACCGGGATCGCCGTACCGCTCGGCCTGCTGCTCGGCAGCTACCCCGCCGTCCGTCGGGCCACCAAGGTGCTGGTCGAGTTCATCCGTCCGGTCCCGCCGGTGGCGCTGATCCCGCTGCTGATCGTGCTCATCGGAAACGGCCCCGAAACCAAGATCAGCCTCGCCGTCTTCGGCGCGCTCTGGCCGATCCTGTTCAACACCATCTACGCCCTCGACGAACTCGAACCGATGTACGTCGAGACCGCCCGCTCCTTCGGCCTCGGCCGAGGCGCGATCATGGCCAGGGTGGCGCTGCCCAACGCGTTGCCCTTCATCTTCACCGGGGTCCGGATCTCCGCCTCCATCTCCCTGATCCTGGTGATCAGCGTCGAGCTCCGAGGCGGCGGCACCGCCGGCATCGGGTACTGGATGCTCGGGGTCAGCCAGGGGATCCGGCAGATGGACCTGGTGCTCGCCGGCACGGTGGTCGCCGGGGTCATCGGTCTGCTCAGCAACTACGGGCTCGAATGGCTGCAACGGCGGCTCTTCGGCTGGAACGAGATCGCCCAGGAGGCCCGATGAGCGAGCAACCGCGACGCAGGGCCCGCGGCTTCCTCGAACGCTGGCTGGTCTTCGCTGGCGCGGTGGTGGTGTGGGAGATCGTCACCCGCATCTCCGACAGCGTCTTCTTCCCACCACCGTCGAAGATCGCCCAGTTCTGCGCCGAGCTGTGGTTCGTGGCCGAGCCCACCCAGCTCTTCCTCGCCGACACCGTCTACGAGGACATCCTGCCCAGCCTCGCCAGGGCCCTGGGCGGCTGGCTGATCACCGCGGTGGTGGGCATCTCGCTCGGGCTCGCGCTCGGCAGGTCCCGGATCGCCTACGAGTACCTGAACCCGCTGGTGACGTTCCTGCGGTCGGTACCACCGCCGGCGCTCATCCCGGTGTTCATGGTCGCCTTCGGCATCGGCACCGAGATGCAGATCGCCACCATCGTCTTCGGCGCGCTGTGGCCGGTCCTGCTCAACAGCGTCGACGGCGCCCGGTCGGTGGACCGGGTGAAGACCGACACCGCGAGGTCCTTCCGGATCTCGCGGGCCGAGTGGATCCGGATGGTCGTGTTCCCCGCGGCCCTGCCGAAGATCTTCGCCGGGCTGCGGACCAGCCTGGCGATCTCGCTGATCCTCATGGTGATGTCCGAGCTCGTCTCGTCCAACCACGGCATCGGCTACCGCATCCAGCTGTCGCAGAACACCTTCTCCTTCGACACGATGTGGGCCTGGCTGGTGCTGCTCGGGGCGCTCGGCTACCTGCTCAACAACGCGCTGCTCGCGCTGGAGCGGCGGATGCTCGGCTGGCAACCCAAGCGTGAGGCCGCCCCCGCGACGGCCAAGGCAGGAGGATGACGATGACGACCATGCTGGAGGTCTCCGACCTCGGTCACACCTACGGGTCAGGGGACACGGCCTACACCGCGATCTCCGGCCTGTCCTTCACCGTGGACACCGGGGAGCTGACCTGCATCGTCGGGCCGTCCGGCTGCGGCAAGTCCACCCTCCTGCGGGCCATCGCCGGCCTGCACACCCCCACCAGCGGGACCGTGCGGCTCAAGGGCGAGACCGTCGCCGGCGTGCCCGAGGACCTGGCCGTGGTGTTCCAGGACTACAGCCGCTCGCTGTTCCCCTGGCTCACCGTCCGGGACAACGTCGAGTTCCCCCTGCGTTCGCGCGGGGTGCCCGCCGAGGACCGGGCGCGCCGGGCTGCCGAGGCCCTGGAGTGGGTCGGCCTCGGCAAGGCCGGGAAGAAGTACCCCTGGCAGCTCTCCGGTGGGATGCAGCAGCGGGTGTCGATCGCGCGGGCGCTCGCCTGCCGGCCGTCCCTGCTGCTGATGGACGAGCCGTTCGCCTCGGTGGACGCCCAGACCCGCTTCGAACTGGAGGACCTGCTGCTGCGGGTCCGACGTGAGCTGAACGCCACCGTGCTCCTGGTCACCCACGACATCGACGAGAGCGTCTACCTGGGCGACCGGGTGCTGGTGCTGTCCAAGCCCCCGGCGACGGTGGTGGCCGAGCTGCCCGTCGACCTGCCCCCGGTGCGGGACCAAATCACCACCCGCGAGTCCGACGCGTTCGTCTCGCTGCGGAGCGAGGTGGCCCGGTTGCTGCACGGCAAGGAACCGGCCGCGACCCCCGCACGCGGGGCGGCGGCACGCGCGGCCGGGGCGGTCGACCAGGGCGGTCACGTCGCCGAGAGCTCGACCCCGAAGGGCCAGCGGACCGTGACGGCCCCGAAGAACCGCCGCAACGGCGCCGGCGGCAAGGGCCGCAAGAAGCACATGAAGACCAAGAAGAAGCGCGGCGTCACCGTGCAGCGCCCCCGCTGACGCCCACCTCGGCCCGAACGGGGCGTCCCGGCACCGCCGGGGCGCCCCGTTCCGCGTCCTCCCCGGGCGCGCGACCCCGTCACCCTCGGCGGGTCCCACCCGCCGGCCCGCGCCCTCGCCCGGCCCGAGCACCCCCCGGCCGGTGGGACACTGGTGGACGGCCCAGCCAGCGGAAGGAGCGCTGAATCCGTGACCGATGGTCCACTGATCGTCCAGTCCGACAAGACGCTGCTGCTCGAGGTCGACCACGAGCAGGCGCAGGAGGCCAGGCTGGCGATCGCGCCGTTCGCCGAACTCGAACGTGCCCCCGAGCACGTGCACACCTACCGCATCACCCCGCTCGCGCTGTGGAACGCCAGGGCGGCCGGGCACGACGCCGAGCAGGTGGTGGACGTCCTGGTCCGCTTCTCGCGGTACCCGGTCCCGCAGCCGCTGCTGGTCGACGTCGTCGACACGATGGGCCGGTTCGGCCGGCTGCAGCTCACCAACAGCCCGGTGCACGGGCTGGTGCTGGTCTCCTTCGACCGCGCCGTGCTGGAGGAGGTGCGGCGGAACAAGAAGATCGCCCCGATGCTCGGTGCCCGCATCGACGACGACACCGTCGTGGTGCACCCGAGCGAGCGCGGCCGGCTCAAGCAGGCGCTGCTCGGCGTCGGCTGGCCGGCGGAGGACCTCGCCGGGTACGTCGACGGGGAGGCGCATCCCATCACCCTGGAGGAGGACGGTTGGGAGCTGCGCGACTACCAGCGCCAGGCCGCGGACGCCTTCTGGGCGGGAGGCTCTGGCGTGGTGGTGCTGCCGTGCGGGGCTGGCAAGACCCTGGTCGGAGCGGCCGCGATGGACCGGGCGAAGTCGACCACCCTCATCCTCGTCACCAACACGGTCGCCGGGCGGCAGTGGAAGCGTGAGCTCATCGCCCGGACCTCCCTCACCGAGGAGGAGATCGGCGAGTACTCCGGGGAACGCAAGGAGATCCGTCCGGTCACCATCGCCACCTACCAGGTCATCACCCGGAGGAGCAAAGGCGAGTACCGGCACCTGGAGTTGTTCGACTCCCGGGACTGGGGCCTGATCGTCTACGACGAGGTGCACCTGCTGCCGGCTCCGGTGTTCCGGATGACCGCCGACCTCCAGTCCCGCCGCCGCCTCGGGCTGACCGCCACCCTGGTCCGCGAGGACGGCCGGGAGGGCGACGTGTTCTCCCTGATCGGTCCGAAGCGCTACGACGCGCCGTGGAAGGACATCGAGTCGCAGGGGTGGATCGCGCCGGCGGACTGCACCGAGGTGCGCGTGACGTTGACCGAGTCGGAGCGGTTGACCTACGCGACGGCGGAGGCCGAGGAGCGGTACCGGGTGTGTTCCACCGCCGCCACCAAGATCCCGGTGGTCAGGGCGATCCTCGACCGGCACGGGAGCGAACCGGCCCTGGTCATCGGCGCCTATCTCGACCAGCTGGAGGAACTGGGGGCCGCCCTGGACGCCCCCGTCATCCAGGGCGCGACGAAGAACAAGGAACGGGAGGCGTTGTTCGACGCCTTCCGCCGAGGCGAGTTGCGCACCCTGGTGGTCTCCAAGGTCGCCAACTTCTCCATCGACCTGCCCGAGGCGAGCATCGCGGTGCAGGTGTCGGGCACCTTCGGCTCCCGGCAGGAGGAGGCGCAGCGCCTCGGCCGGGTGATGCGGCCCAAGGGCGACGGGCGCCAGGCCCACTTCTACTCGGTGGTCAGCCGGGACACCCTGGACACCGACTACGCGGCGCACCGGCAGCGGTTCCTCGCCGAACAGGGCTACGCGTACCGGATCGTGGACGCGGACGACCTGCTCGGGCCAGCGCTCCCGGAGGTGGGGTGAGGACCACGACCGGATCGGAGCCCCCTGGCGGGGCTCCTGGTCCGGAACGCCCGGGCGAGGTGGCCGTCCGCGTTCCCGGTGTGCGCGAGGCCCTGCCGGCCCGGGTCTACGCCATCCCGATGCGGACCCGCTTCCGGGACATCACGGTGCGCGAAGGTGTCCTGCTGCGCGGCCCGACCGGCTGGGGTGAGTTCTCCCCCTTCCGGGAGTACGGGGACGAGGAGTGCGTCCCGTGGCTGCTCAGCGCGGTCGAGGCGGCGACCTCGGGGTGGCCGGCGCCGGCACGCGAGCGGATCCCGGTGAACTGCACGGTTCCGGTGGTGCCCCCGGCGGAGGCCCGCCGACTGGTCCTCGCCTCCGGGTGCCGGACGGCGAAGGTGAAGGTCGCCGACCCCCGGTCGTCCCTCGCCGAGGACGCGGACCGGCTGGCCGAGGTGCGCGACGCCCTGGGGCCGGCGGGAGCGATCCGGGTGGACGCCAACGCCGCCTGGGAGGTCGACGCCGCCGTCAGGGCCATCGCTGTCCTCGACCGCGCGGCCGGCGGCCTGGAGTACGTGGAACAGCCGTGCCGCACCGTCCCGGAGCTCGCCGAGGTGCGCGGTCGGGTCGTCGAGCGGGGGGTGCGGATCGCGGCGGACGAGTCGATCCGCCGGGCGACCGACCCGCTCGCGGTGGCGGTGGCCGGTGCGGCCGACGTGGCGGTGCTCAAGGTCGCCCCCCTGGGCGGTGTACGGGCGGCGCTCGCGGTGGCCGAGGCCTGCGGACTGCCCTGCGTGGTGTCCTCCGCCCTGGAGACCGGTGCGGGTCTGGCGGCCGGGGCCGCGCTGGCGGGCGCGCTCCCCGAGCTGGACTTCGCCTGCGGGCTCGGCACGGGCTCCCTGCTGACCTCGGACGTCACCTCGGACGGCCCCGTCCCGACCGGCGGGTGGCTGTCGGTGCCCCGCACGCCCCCGGCGGTGGGACCAGTGGACGCCGGGCTCCCCTGGGCGGACGCGTCCACCACGCGGTGGTGGGTCGACCGGCTCCGCCGCGTCGCCGCGCTGGCCGAGGAGTCCCGGCGGCGCTGATCGCGCCGGCAGCCGCGGGCGCGGCGGGGGGGGGG
>NZ_AGVX02000024.1 GCF_000239155.1 Actinoalloteichus spitiensis RMV-1378 | reverse complement strand
CTGGCGTCCTCCGCCGGCGGTCAGTCGGCGAGGCGGGCGGGGAAGCCTCCGGTGGCGACCGGCCCCCACCGGGTCGGCGTGATCCTGACCAGCGACTTGCCCTGACGGCGCATCGCCTCCCGGTACTCGTCCCAGTCGGGGTGCTCGCCGGCGATGGCGCGGTAGTAGTCGACGAGGGGTTCGACCGCCTCGGGCAGGTCCACCACCTCGGCGGTACCGTCCACCTGGACCCACGGACCGTCGAAGTCCTCGGAGAGGAACAGCACGCTGACCTCCGGGGTGCGGCGGGCGTTGCGCGCCTTGGCCCGCTCCGGATAGGTGGACACCACGATCCGTCCTTCCCGGTCGACGCCGGCGGTGACCGGCGAGGCCTGGGGACCGCCGTCGGAACGGCGGGTGATGAGCACGGCGCGGTGGCGGTCGCGGAGGAAGTCCAGCAGGCCAGCGCGGTCGACGGTCTGGTTGGTCGCGATCCTGGGAGCCATCCGTCCAGGCTAGACGGTGGGCCGCGTCCCGCCCGGCGGCCAGGGGACCGACGGCCGCCCGTCACGGTGGGCCGCCCTGGCGTCACGTTCGGCCGCGCGGGCGATGTTGCGGGCCATGCCGCCGAAGACGATGCCGTGGAAGGGCCAGATCGCCCACCAGTAGAGCTGGCCGGCGAGCCCTCGGGGCAGGAACACGGCGCGCTGGCGGTACACGCTCCCCCCGTCCTGCGGCCGTACCGCCATCTCCAGCCAGGCGCGTCCCGGCATCTTCATCTCGGCGCGCAACCGGAGCAGTGCCCCCAGTTCGACCTCCTCCACCCGCCACCAGTCCAGGGCGTCCCCGACGTGGAGCCGCCGCGGGTCCCGGCGGCCGCGTCGCAGTCCGACACCGCCCAGGAGGCGGTCGAGCCAGCCGCGCACCGACCAGGCGAGGGGGAACGAGTACCAGCCGTTCTCCCCGCCGATGCTCTCGACGACCCGCCACACGTCGGCGGGAGGCACGGGCACCTGCCGTTCCCGCACGTCCTGGTACCGCGAGCCGCCGGACCAGCTGGGGTCGGTGGGCAACGGTTCCGACGGGGCGCCGGGAACGGAGGCGTTCGCCCACCGCGTCTCGACCTCCGCGTCCCTGATCCTGGCCATCGCCAGCCGGATGGCCCGTTCGTAGTCCTGGAGGCCGCCGGGCGGGTCCGGGACGTACTGGCTGATGTCGTCCTCGGTGCGCACGACCTCGTAGGCGAGCGAGTCGATCAGCGGGCCGGCGATGCTCCGGGGAACCGGGGTCACGAGGTTGATCCAGTAGGAGGACAACCTGGGGGTGAGGACGGGTACGGGGATGACGTGCCGGGGGGAGAGCCCGGCGACCTCCGCGTAGCGGACCATCATCCGCTGGTAGGTCAGGACATCCGGTCCCCCGAGGTCGAAGGCGCGGTTGACCTTCGGCGGGAGGTCGGCGGCGCCGACGAGGTAGTGCAGGACGTCGCGGATGGCGATGGGCTGGATGCGGTTGCGGACCCACTTCGGGGCGACCATCACCGGCAGGCGTTCGGTGAGGTAGCGGAGCATCTCGAAGCTGACCGAGCCGGACCCGAGGATGACGGCGGCCTGGAGCACCGCCGTCGGGACACCGGAGTGCAGGAAGATCTCCCCGACCTCGGTCCGTGACGCGAGGTGCTCGGAGGTGCGCGTGCTGGGAGGGCGGAGCCCGCCCAGGTACACGATCCGCCGCACCCCGGCCTCCCGGGCCGCCTCCGCGGTGAGCAGGGCGGCCCGCCGGTCGGTGGTGGCGAACTCCGGTCCGCTCAAGGAGTGGACGAGGTAGTAGAGCAGCTCCCGCCCGTCCATGGCCGCCCGGAGGGTCTCCTGGTCGAGCACGTCCCCTCGGGCGATCTCGACCCGGTGCGCCCACGGGACATCCCGCAGCTTCCTCGGGTCCCGAGCCAGGCAGCGGACCTGGTGGCCCCGTTCGAGCAGCCAGGGGACCAGCCGCCCTCCGATGTACCCGGTTGCTCCGGTGACCAGGATGCGCACCGGTCGATGGTCCTGCCGGGCCGGCGGAACCGCATGTCGGAGGCGGCCGTCGTCCCCCCGGGAACGCCCCTCGGGAGGCGGGTCAGTTCGCGAGGGTGTAGCCGGCCTCGGCCACCGCCGCGCGGACGAGGTCCGGCGAGAGCTCCGTGCTGCTGTCGACCACCAGCCGACCGGTGGCCAGGTCGACGGTGACGCCAGTGACGGCGTCGATCTCCCCCACCTCCTCCTCGACCGACCGCACGCAGTGCTGGCAGGTCATTCCTTCCACGGTGTAGGTCGCACTCGCCATCGTCGCCCTCCCACTGTCGTCTTCTCCCCCGGCCAGCACCGCTGCTCGCCCGGGGGCGCGGACCACGAGCATACCCCCCACGGGTATATCCGGCCGTGCGAGGCCCCGGTGCGCCTCGTCCGGTTCCGGACAGCGGTGGACCGCTCGGTCGCCGGGTGCCGCTCACGGCCGCACAGCCCGGACCCGGGCGACGAGAGGGGCGGGAACGGGCGGCCCCCACCGAGGTGATCAGGGCGGAAACCGGAGGTCGAGACGGGGTGGCGCGACACCCGAGCCTGGCTGGTTCACTTCGCACCACTCGCGACCAGGCGGCACCCGTTCGGGGGGAGAGAGTCGGACACTCACCACGTTTGGGCAGAAACGGGACGAAGCATACTTCGGATGGATGGCGTAGGCGGACACTTTCTGCGCCTAAACTGTCACTCCGGGTTAATCCGGCGGCAGCACTCGCCGTGTCGACCTCAGGAGGAACAGTGCGGATCGCGGAACTCAGCCGCCGCACCGGCGTACCGGTGCCCACGATCAAGTACTACCTGCGTGAACGCATACTCCCGCCGGGCAGGGAGACGACCGGGGTCGCCCCCCGGTACGGGCCGGCCCACGTCCGGCGCCTCAACCTCGTCCGGGCGCTGGTGGACGTCGGGGGCCTCCCGATGGCCACCGTGCGCGATCTGGTCGCCGACCTCGACTCCCGCCGGACCGCCCCGCCTCCGCTGCGGGACGTGTCCGCGAGGACCACCGCCCTGGACCAGCGGGAACACCGGGAGACCGGGTTGTGGCGGGAGGCCAGCGCCGAGGCCGACGCCCTGTTCCACCGCCGGGGGTGGCGGATCAGGGAGAACCACCCGGCCCGGCAGCAGCTCATCGGACTGGTCGTCCACCTGCGGCAGCTCGGCCAGGCGAACCTCCTGGGCCTGCTCGACGAGTACGCCGCCTCCGCCGAACACCTCGCGACGGCGGAGATGCGCGCGATGCCGGCCGAGAGCGACGCCAGCAGCGCGTTGGAGGACGCGGTGCTGAACATGGTGCTGGGGGACGTGATCAGCTCGACCCTGCGTCGACTGGCGCAGGAACACGTGTCGGTCGGACGTTTCGGCGCCGGCGGCGTCGACCACCGCAGCGTTGACCGGGAGCCCGCCTCGGAGACCGGCTGACCGCGGACCGGAACCCGCCACCGACGGCGGACCGGCGGACCCGACGTGGGACCAGTCCGGCCTGGTGCTCGTCCGCCCCCGGCGACGACCGCACGCCGGACCGCCCCGTGCCCACGCGGACCGCTGGCGCCGTCCGCTCGCCGTCAGTCGGATCCCGGCACCAGCGCCGGGGGCGGGGCACCGTTCCGAGGAGCCGGCGGGCCCGGTTCCTCGGCCAGCTCCCCCGACTCCCCGGTGCCCCGCCCCCGACGCGCCCTCCGGCGCAGCAGGACGATCGTGGCGAGGACCAGCGCGCCCGCCACCAGCAGGGGGGCGCCCAGCAGTCCGACGGCCGCCCGCACCTGGTCGAAGGCCGCGCCGGCGAAGTGCCCGACCAGGACCAGCGACCAGGACCAGAGCGCGCAACCGACCAGGTTCGCGCCCGAGAACCGCCGCCACGGCACCCCCGTCGTCCCGGCCAGGCGCGGCGCGAGCGTGCGCGAGAGCGCCACGCAGTGCGCCCCGATGATCGCGGGGGCGCCGCCCTGGTCGAGGAGACGGGAGACGCGCTCCCGCAGCCCACCGCCCACGCCCGCCCGGGCCAACCCGCGACGCGCCAGGCCACCCGCGACCCCGAGTCCACGACGACGGCCCAACTGGTACCCCCACTGCGCGCCCAACGCGGTCGCGCCGAACGCGAGCGCGAGGGCCACCGGTAGGGGGAGGATCCCGAGGTCCGCGACCAGGCCGAGGGCCAGGACCGTGGACGCGCCGGGGAGGAACAGCCCGATCAGGACGCCGGACTCCAACACGAGCACGGCACCCGCGAGGAGCACCACGAACGGGGCGCGCAGGTCCAGCAACAGGTCGGCCGGACTCATCCAGGCCACCCGCCGGGTCGACGAGCGGACCGGCGCGGGTGCGGCATGTCGCGTCCTCCTCGGGTCCTGCGGTCGGTCCGTCCCCCGAGAGGCGGTCGCGAAGGGTGTCCGATCCGGACCGCCATCCTGCACCGCCCTGCCCCTCCCAGGCTACGCGGGGTGCGATGGACGGGGTGCCCAGCCACCACGGGTGACGGTGCCCCGCTCCCGGTCGCACCGACTCCGGGCACCCGCGCTGGCCCGGGGCGATCCGCTGGAGTGGTGCGAGGCCCTCACCTGGACGGGCGTTCCTCCCCGCGCACGCCGTCCTCTCCCCTGCGGGCGGGACCCGGGCTACCTAGCCTCGTCCCGACGGCGACAGGCGCCAGGAGGAGTTGGTATGACCACCGCACACCGCGAGCACGCCCAACACCCGCACCGGCACGGGGAGGGCTGCGGACACGTGGCCCTGCCGCACCAGGACCACGTCGACTACGTCCACGACGGCCACCTCCACCGGCCCCACGAGGACCACTACGACGAGTGCGAGCCGGCGACCCACCAGGCGCACGAGGACCACCCGCACCGGCACGGCGCGGACTGCGGCCATGTCGCCGTGCCCCACGACGGCCACGTCGACTACGTCCACGACGGCCACCGGCACGCCGAGCACGACGGCCACTACGACGACCACTGAGGCCGACGGCGGGCTCGCGACCGGACCCGGGCAGTGGTGACGGGTCCGGTCGCGCCGTCACGTCCACCGGTCAGGCGGGGTGACCCCACGGCCCGCGCCGGTCAGGCCTCGCGGTGGAAGTGGCGCAGCAGGCTACGGGGCACGAGCCGCCGTTCGCCCCGGACCACCACGGGCACCAGGTCGGGGGCTGCGGCCTTCCACTGGGCCCGCCGGCTCCGGGTGTTGCTCCGGGACATCCTGCGCTTGGGTACTGCCATCAACGGTCTCCTTCGTTCCGGCGCCGACCTCCCGGCGCCCGTTCTCCGTACCGGCGGCGGAACTTCTCCACCCGGCCCGCCGTGTCGACCAACCGCTGGGTTCCGGTCCAGAACGGGTGGGAGGACGAGCTGACGTCCACCACGACCAGCGGATAGGTGTTGCCGTCGCTCCACTCGACACGCCGCTCCGAGGTGATGGTGGACCTGGTCAGGAACGACTCTCCCGTCGAGGAGTCCTGGAACACCACGGGGTGGTAGTCGGGATGAATGTCCTTCTTCACTGTTCGTCCAGTCCTTTCGTCGTCTCGACGCCGGCGTCACGCTCCTGGGCGCCGTCCTCGCAGGGTTCGGTGTGCCAGCTGCCGAAGGGGTCGTCGAAGCGCCGCCAGCCGGCTGGCCCCAGCGCGAGCTCGTCCTCGGTCAGCAGCGCCTCCCGCAAGGCGGCGGTGATCTCGCCCGCCGAGGCTCGGTGGGTGAGCACGACCAGCTCCTGGTGGCGGTCGCCGTAACGGTGGTGCCACCGTGCGGCGGCGATCGCCGCCCGCTCCGCGTCGACGGAACCCCACGCCTCCCCGTCGGCCGCGGCCAACCACGGCCCGGCGTGGCCCACCCGGAGCCCACCCCCGGCGGACTCCAACCACAACGCCACATCGGGCTGGGTGGCGACCCAGACACGTCCACGTGAGCGGACTACCCCGTCCAGCAGCACGTCCAACGCGTCGTGCAGCCGCTCGGGGTGGAACGGGCGTCGCGCGGAGAAGAGCACGAGTTCGACACCGGCGTCGGGCTCGACAGGGGGCTGGCCCCGGAGCAGCGGGGCGTGCGCGTCGTCGACCTCGCCTCGTCGGGCCGTCGGGGGCAGCGCGGCCAGTTCGGCCCAGAGGTCGGCCTCGCGGGCGACGCGCCGGGAGCGTGGTGCCAGGCGGTCGAGCACCGCCCGGGTTCGGTACCCGGTCCAGGCGTCGGTGGCCTGCCCCGTGAGCAGCAGGAGATCCGCGAACTCGGCCTGCGCCGTGACGACCTGGGCGACGGTGCGTTCGTCGTCGGCGCTGCCGGCCCTGCCGTCCTCGACCAGCTCGCGGTCACCGGTGGCGTCGGAGAGCCAACTGCCCTCGTCGACGACGGTGGTCACCCCGAGCAGGTCGACGTGGTCGAGGACGGGACCGTCCTCCACGACGACGTGGCGCAGCGCCCAGCACACCGCCTCGGGTTCCAGGGTCGGGTCGAGGTGCAGCACGACGCGGCTGACGGTGTCGTCGAGCGCGAGCCGCCGCACGAGGGGCAGCAGGTCCTCGCGCAGGGTGCAGGAGACGCACCCGTGAGCGAGTTCCAGCACGCGGGTCTCGTCGCGGGGTCCGATTCGCAGGCGCCGTCGCACCACTCCCTCCGTGATGAGGGCGAGGTCGTGGTGGACCACGGCGGTGGTCCCGTCGACGAGTTCGGCGGCCAGCCGCTCCACCTCCTCTGCGGCGTAGCCGGCCAGGACCAGCAGGGTCGGACGGGGGGCGCCGGGCACGTCCACTCCTCCTCACGACAGGACGGGCCGGGTACCTCCCGGCCGCACCGCGAGGCTAGTTGAAAATGGTGTTCACCACCAATAAAGGCTCGCGCATACCCGGCGGCCGCGACCCCCACCCCCACCAGGGCGACCGGAGGACACCTAGGATAAGAAACGATTGTCATTTTCATCTATGGGGAGGTGTCGAATGTCAGCCGTCTGCCAGGTCACCGGGCGTCGTCCCGGCTTCGGCAAGCAGGTGTCGCACTCCCACCGGCGCACCAGCCGCCGATGGGACCCGAATCTGCAGGACCGGAGGTTCTGGCTGCCGAGTGAGCGGCGGTGGGTCCGGTTGCGGGTATCCACCAAGGGGCTGCGGACCATCGACCGTCGAGGTATCGAGGCGGTGGTCGCCGAACTGCGAGCACAGGGGGTGAAGGTCTGATGGCCAGGTCCGAACTGCGTCCGATCATCAAGCTCCGGTCCACCGCTGGCACGGGCTACACGTACGTGACCAGGAAGAACCGGCGCAACGATCCCGACAGGATGCGCATCAGGAAGTACGACCCGGTGGCGCGTCGCCACGTGGAGTTCCGGGAGGAGCGCTGATGGCCAAGAAGTCCAAGATCGCCCGCAACGAGCGGCGCCGGGAACTCGTCGCCCGGCACCGGGAACGTCGGGCGGAGCTGAAGGAGACCATCAGGTCTCCCCGCTCGACCGACCGCGAGCGGGAGGCGGCCCAGCTCGCCCTCCAACGGCTGCCCCGGGACTCCAGCGCCACCCGGCTGCGGAACCGGGACAGCGTGGACGGCCGCCCCCGCGGCTTCCATCGCGCCTTCGGCCTGTCGCGGCTTCGGCTACGTGAGATGGCCCACCGAGGCGAACTGCCCGGCGTGCGCAAGTCGAGCTGGTGACCATGGCGACCCGAGGCAACAAAGGACGACACCGCCCGGTGAGCCGGCGCACGAACCTGCTGATGGCGGCCGGCGTCACGCGGGTGGACTGGAAGGACGTCACCCTGCTCCGCAAGTTCCTGTCGGACCGGGGCAAGATCCGCTCCCGCCGGGTGACCGGCCTGACCGCACCACAACAGCGACAGGTCGCCGCGGCGATCAAGAACGCCAGGGAGATGGCCCTGCTGCCCTACCCCTCGTCGCACCGCTGAGCGCGGGTGCCGGGCCGGTGCCCTGCCGGCCCGGCACGGGGCCACCGGGTCGCGCACCTCCCCCGATGCGGCCCCCGGCCCCGTTCCGCCGCAGGACAACGAGACGGCGAACACCCGACGAGGACGGAAAAACCGGCCAGACAATCACCGAACGTGAGCATTACCACCCGAATGCGGGCTCTTCTCACCCATTTTCACTAAACGCCTGTTCGGAGCGTGACGCACTTACCCGAACTACTCGATCGTGTTAGGCTGCGCCGGCCCAGGGTACTCGTCACGCGTTGGGGAGATGGTCGAGTCGTTCCCGCACACTCGTCCGGACCACCGCACCCGGCCGACACCCCCTCCTCCCGAGGGCACGTCAATTCGGCCGACGGACCGGCCCGCCCCCGACAACCCGATAACGCCACTGGCGGAATCGGCTGTTCCGGGGATACCGCACGATGACGAAACGGGCGGCCTCCTCCTTTTCTCCCCCTCCAGGCGTTCCCCGGGTTCCCCGTCCACGTCGACGCCGTCCGCCGGCCCGTCGTCCCGACTCGCCACGCGGGCGGCGACGGCATCGGCCCGCGCACGGCGAGGAAGCAGGCCACGAGTAGATGAGTCGCCCCAGGAGCGCCGAGGCCCAGAAACTGGCCTGGCTGGTGAACAACTTCGTCTCCCTGACACCGAGCGTCGTCCACGCGGCGGTGGTGTCCGTGGACGGACTCCCCCTGACCTGTTCGGACGGTGTCCCGAACGAACACGCCGAACAGCTCGCCGCGCTCTCCAGCGGCCTGGTGAGCCTGGCCCAGGGCAGTTCCCGCCTGTTCGACCTCGGTTCCTACGACCAGACCGTCATCAGGAACGAGCACGGGTACGTGCTCATCATGACGGTCGCCGAGAATTCGTGCCTCACCGTTCTCACGACCGCCGACTGCGACATGAAGGTCGTCGCCTACCAGATGACCCTCCTCGTCGAGAACGCCGGACACGTTCTGACTCCCCAATTGCGGAAGGAACTCCGCGAGGCCGTGTCCTCGTGATTCCCGAGGCCACCTCCTCCCGGGCGGAACGGCTGGCGCGAGGAGAATGCCGCCGCCCCCGGGCGGGCCGTTCCTTCCACGACGAACGGGGAATGCGGGACGCCGAACGCGGCCCACTCCCCCGCCGGGGGCCGGTGCGAGGTGGCCGTCGCCCCGGTTGGCCAGGAGAAAGAGAACGATGCGCAGAATTCTGATCGTGGGCAGCGGGCAGTCCGGTTTGCAGCTGGGTCTGAGCCTGCTCCAGCACGACTACGAGGTCACGCTCATGTCCGCCCGCACCGCGGAGGAGATCCACGACGGGCGGGTCATGTCGACGCAGCTCATGTTCCACCCGTCCTTGGAGCACGAACGCGCGTACGGGCTGCACCTGTGGGAGGAGGAAACACCCGACGCGGCGGGCGTCGGGATGTCGGTGGGCGGGCCCGACGGTTCCCGTGCCGTCGACTGGTTCACCTCCCTGCCCGGACACGCCCACTCGGTCGACCAGCGGCTGAAGATGTCCCGCTGGCTGGAGGAGTTCGAGAACGCCGGCGGTAGGGTGGTCATCCACTCGGTGACCCTCTCCGACCTCGACGGATTCGTGGGGCTCTACGACCTCGTGATCGTCGCGGCGGGCAAGGGAGACCTGGTGCGCCTCTTCGACCGGGACCCGACCCGGTCGGTGTACTCGGCTCCGCAGCGCGTCCTCTCGGTGACCTACGTCCACGGCATGAGCCGGCGTCCCGAGCACCCGGACGTCGACGCGCTGCGCTTCAACATCGCGCCGGGCGCCGGTGAGATGCTCACCATGCCCTCGCTGACCACGAGCGGCCCCTGCGAGATCCTCCTGTACGAGGCGGTGCCGGGCGGGCCGCTCGACGCCTTCTCCGACGTGCGGGACCCGCGGGCGCACCTGGAGCGGGCGCTGACCCTCATGCGGGAGCACTTCCCGTGGGAGTACGAACGCTGCGGCGACGTCGAACTCACCGACGACCGGGGTGTGCTGACCGGCGCCGTGAGCCCGGAGGTGCGGCACCCGGTCGGCCGGCTCCCCAGTGGCGGCCTGGTGTTGGGCATGGCCGACGCGGTGGTGGTCAACGACCCGATCTCCGGCCAGGGGTCGAACAACGCCGCGCGGTGCGCCGCGGTCTACCTGCGCAAGATCCTCGACCACGGCGACCGGCCCTTCGACGCCGAGTTCATGCACGACACCTTCGAGTCCTACTGGGAGTACGCGCGCCACGCGACGACGCTGACGAACATGATGCTCCGTCAACCGCCGCCCGCGCACCTGATGGAGGTGTTCGGCGCCATCGCGGCCCACCCGCGCATCGCCGACCGCTTCGCGCGGGGCGTCAACGACGCCTCGACCTTCGACGACTGGCTCTTCCACGAGGACCTGGCGCGGGAGTACCTGGCGGAGGTCGCGGCTGGTCGGGCATGAGCACCACGGGGGCGGGACGCCTCACAGCTCCTGGTCCAACCCCATCGCGAGCAGCAGGGTGCGGAACTTCGCCGAGCTCTCCGCCAACTCGCCGTGCGGGTCCGATCCCGGGACGATCCCGCCACCGGCGAAGAGCCGGATCGACTCGCCAGCGACCTCGGCGCAGCGGATCGCCACCACCCACTCGCCGTCCCCGTTCGCGTCGCACCACCCCAGCGTGCCGGTGTAGAAACCCCGGTCGAAGGGCTCGATGTCCTCGATCGCCTTCCTCGCGGTCTCCGTGGGCGTGCCGCAGACCGCGGGGGTGGGGTGGAGGGCCGAGGCGAGTTCCAGCGCGGAGGGAGCGGGATCGTCGAGGACACCGGCCACCCGGGTGGAGAGATGCCACATGGTGGCCGTGGTCACGAGCGAGGGTTCGGAGGGCACCTCCAGCTCGCGGCAGTAGGGGCGGAGCCGCTCCGCCACCGCCTCGACCACGAGCGCGTGCTCGTGCCGGTCCTTCTCCGACGCCAGCAGGGCGGCCGCCCGGCTCCGGTCCTCGGCCGGGTCCGGGCTGCGGGCCGCCGACCCGGCCAGCGGGTTGGAGAGCACCCGGGTCCCGGACCGCCGGACCAGCAGTTCCGGGCTGGTGCCGAGCAGGGTGCGTGGCCGCTCGAGCTCGGGCGGGAGATCGACGGCGAAGGTGTAGCCCGTGGGGTCGCGGTGGGCCAGGTGCGCGAGCAGCCGGGCGACGGCCACCGGTTCCCCGGCGGTCAATCGCAGGGTCCTGGCCAGGACGACCTTCTCCAACTCACCGGCGTCGAAGGCCTCCAACGCCTTGCTGACACCCGCCAGGTACCGGTCGGCGGGCGGCTCCGGCCGGACGCTCCAGCCGTAGGAGGACACCGGAGGTACCGGGCGCCAGCCCGGGCGCGCCGGGCCGCTCCACCGGGCCTCAGTGGGAAGGACCAGGTGCGGGGGGCTGGTCGGGGAGAACGGGACGGCGCCCACCACGACCGCCGGCCCACCACCGGTGACCCGCTGCGAACCGCCCCACCGCCCGAGCGAGTCGGCGACCTCCTCGGCCAACACCGCCGGCGTGGCCGCGGTGCCCTCCACGGGGAGGACCTCGCCCGCCCGGCTGGCGAGCAGGCTGTGCCTCGGCGCGGTGAGGAAGAACGAGGAGCCGGCTCGGTACTCCCCGAGCAGGTCAAGTTCACTGCCCTGATCGGTTGTCACGTGGTCCGCCATCACCATTGCCGCCCCCGAGTCCGCCGGGTCCTTGCCCCACTCGTGTGCCCTGCGCTTCCCCGTTCCGGGGACGCGTCGTGTCCACTAGTCACGTTATTGCTCCCACTTCGCGAGCATGCACGCGGTCTCCGCCCGACGCAGCAACCCCACCACCGCGGTCGTGGGCCGGCCACCGCCGACCTCGGGCACCGACCCGGTGGCGATCACCTTCGCCTCGGACCTCCGCGACCCCCGGGGGCGTTCGCTCCGCGACGCGCGGACCAGGGACGATGCTGGGCGGGTGGCCAGCCCCGCACGAGCGGAACGGTCGGGGGACCCCCCTCCGGTCCCGCACCTGACGCCCCCGCCTCACACGCGTTCCGTGCGAGAACGTAGGCGACGCGGCGCGTCCCGTCACCCTCGGTGACCCTGACACGCTGCCCCCGCCCGGGGGCGACCACCTCCGACCACCACGCCCGCATCCGGGGGATGCGGGCGTCGTGCCAGGTCAGGGCCCTCCCGGCAGGTGTCCGCCGGAACCGGCGCCGCCGGTTGTGGCGCTCGGCACACCTCGCCCACCGGCGACCGCCACCCGCCCTCCGGCCAGCAGCCGGAGGCCACCGGTGGCCAGCCTCCC